>CATKZA010000404.1 GCA_949841235.1 uncultured Clostridiaceae bacterium | reverse complement strand
ATTTGATATAATGGAAGACCACATGATGGATCAATGAACATACAACGAAGTATTTCAGAAGAAATCAAAAAACGGGGGAGCAGGAACAATACGACAATAGCAGACCCACTCCCATCTATACAGGAAAGGAAAGCCATATGAACCACGCCAGCATCTCTCCAGACCACAAGCAATCCCCCATCTCCAAATTGCGCCGGGGAGACATCATTCTTCTCGCAGCAGCCCTTGTCCTGGCACTGGCTTTATTTCTCGGTTACCGCTTCTTTTTCCAAAGGCCCGGTGCCGCAGTGGAAATCACAGTGAACGGAACCCCCGCCAAAACCCTTCCTTTAAGCGAAAACACTACCTACAGAATCATCACGGAAAGCCAGGGCAAATCCCATGAGAACATTTTGGAAATCAAGGACGGCTATGCATCCATTACCCAGGCAGACTGCCCTGACAAACTCTGCGTACACCAGAAACGAATCAGCAAAAAAGGAGAGACTCTGGTCTGCCTCCCCCACAAAATCGTAGTCTCTGTCATTTCCTCCGATACGGACAGCGGGCTTGACGGCATTGCCAACTAAAAGGCGCAAGGTCTTTTGCAAACGAACGCGAGGGAATGCATCTCACAACGCATTCCCTCGTGTCCATTACATGAATAATATTCCCATTTTGAAAGGATAACAAATTAAAAATATGAATTAAACAGCAATCCACTGTACAGCGAACTGATGTACGAGTATCCTCTAGGCGGCTTCTCGAAATTCGGATAACTCACAATCTGCTTATCAATATATTCCATCGGATTGATCTTCACCGCATCGCTCTTGGCTGCCAAACGCATTACCAGAGACGAGTCTGCGCCAAACAATTCCTGCATCTCCCCATTCTCTACCGCCTGGGATGCCAAGGAATCATCCATCTCCATAAAGCCATCCTGATCAAAAGTCAGTCCGTAGGACTCCATCACATTCTTATAAGGCTCCACCAGTCCCCTCAATTCGCGAAGCAATTTGGAAGGAGTGCCCGTAGCCTCCTGATAAGCCACATTATGCCCTACCAGTTCATTATAATTGGAAATAAAGGCACTCACGCCGTTCAAAATCAGATCGCTGTCCGGACGGTAGTTTACCATGGCTTCTGTCTCTGATGTATTCCGAAGCGTCACCTTGACCGCCCTTCCCAGAGTGAAGTCATTGGACATGGAACTCTTTTCCGTTCCATTCAAATCAAACACCGCATTCTTGGGAGCCACGGAAATCTTATTCAGCCCATAGTAGGACACAATTCCCCTGCCACCGCCGTCCGTGGTCTTATCCTCCAGAGAAAAACTCTCATAGCCATTGGGAGTTCCCAGCGTGAGGGACTCGATGCGCATCCCCACTTTCCCAGCCTCAGTGCTGTAAGGGGTTGCTTTCAGACCAATCTTCGCCTTGGTGATAAAGTTGGAAAGTCCTTGAATGACCTCCCTGTGATTTGCATCTTTTCTAATATTATACTGGAAGTCGTAACCCAC
>CATKZA010000403.1 GCA_949841235.1 uncultured Clostridiaceae bacterium | reverse complement strand
ATATGGGGAAATTGTTTGATCTGGAAGAGGCGGGATATTTCTATACCAGATTGCAGAATCCCACCAATGACCATGTGGCGGCGAAGATTGCCGAGATGGAGGGAGGCACGGCGGCCATGCTTACTTCCTCGGGACAGGCGGCGAATTTCTTTGCCCTGTTCAATATCTGTCAGTGCGGAAGCCACATCGTGGCATCCTCTTCCATCTATGGCGGGACATTTAATCTCATTGCCGTGACCATGGCAAAAATGGGTATTGAGGTGACGTTCGTGTCTCCCGATGCTACGGAAGAGGAACTTCACCAGGCATTTCGGGAGAATACCCGGGCAATGTTTGGGGAGACTATTGCAAATCCTGCCCTGACGGTGCTGGATATCGAACTCTTTGCTGAAGTTGCCCATGAACACGGCGTGCCGCTAATCGTGGATAATACCTTTCCCACGCCGGTAAATTGCCGTCCCATTGAGTGGGGGGCAGACATTGTGACCCATTCCACCACCAAATATATGGATGGCCATGGGGCAGCAGTGGGAGGTGCCATCGTGGATAGCGGGAAGTTTGACTGGATGGCTCACGCTGAGATGTTTCCGGGGCTGTGTACGCCAGACGAATCCTATCATGGGATTACCTATGCGGAGAAGTTTGGGAAGGAAGGGGCATTTATCACGAAGGCAACGGCTCAGCTGATGCGGGATTTAGGATGCATTCAGTCACCCCAGCATGCATTTATCCTGAATCTTGGCTTGGAGTCTTTGCATGTGCGGATGCCCCGCCATGTGGAGAATGCTCAGGCCGTGGCTGAGTTCCTGGAGAAGCATCCCAAGGTGACAAGGGTGAATTATTCCGGACTTCCCTCGGATCAATATTATGAGAGGGCGAAGAAGTATCTTCCCAAGGGCGGCTGCGGGGTAGTTTCCTTTGAATTGAAGGGAGGACGCACTGCGGCAGAGGCATTCATGAAGGAATTGAAACTGGCGGCCATCGAGACTCATGTGGCGGATGCCAGGACTTGCTGCCTGAATCCGGCCACTTCCACTCACAGGCAGATGACGGACGAGCAGCTGGAGGCAGCAGGGATTCCTGCCGGGCTGGTGAGGATGTCCTGTGGATTGGAGGATAAAGAGGATCTGATTGGGGATCTGGAGCAGGCATTGGCAACGGTATAGGCTTATTATGGAGAGACGCAATCAAAAAAATATTGCACGTAGGGACAGATGTGTATAACAAATCATCAGTTGACATTTTTCCCACTCCGTGAATAGTAACCGATTGCCTTGGAGAACTGTTTAAGCTAAGCAAAGAAACTTGACACAGGAATAGATAGATGCTATTATAATGTTGATGAAAAAAGCGCTACCAATAAACGGTTAGCCTGAAATTGATAGTTATAAAAATAACCGCCAAAGTTTGTCAGACCGGGGCGGTTATTTTTGTGTCTTGTCACTCTTCCAATCATGCCGCCACAGGCGGCACAAACAGAGGAAGAATGCTGCTTTGCAGCAAG
>CATKZA010000402.1 GCA_949841235.1 uncultured Clostridiaceae bacterium | reverse complement strand
AGGTAAGAGATGGCTGGTTTTCAAGTATATCAGGATTTGGCACAGCGTACAAAGGGAGAATTCTATCTGGGAGTCTGCGGGCCGGTGCGGACGGGAAAATCTACATTTATCAAGCGGTTTATGGAACTGATGGTATTGCCGGGAATCCAGGATGAGAACGATAAGGAGAGGGCGGTGGATGAACTTCCCCAGTCCGGGGACGGCAAGACGATTATGACCACGGAGCCGAAATTTATTCCCAAGGAGGCGGTGTCTGTCAATCTCTTTGGGGACAATCCGGTGAAGGTTCGGCTCATCGACTGCGTGGGCTATATCGTAAAGGATGCGGCGGGGCTTTTGGAGGAAAATGAGGAGCGGATGGTGATGACGCCCTGGTCCAAGGAGAAGATGCCCTTTGCCCAGGCGGCGGAACTGGGAACGAGAAAGGTGATCCATGACCATTCCACTATTGGCATCGTGGTAACCACGGATGGCTCCTTCGGGGAGATTGCCAGGCCATCCTACGAGGAGGCAGAGGCCAGAACCATTCGGGAATTGCAATCCATTGGAAAGCCCTTCGTGGTGCTGCTCAATTCCTCCAAGCCATACAGCGAGGAGACGCAGAAGCTTGCCAGGGATCTCTCAGAGAGATATGGCGTGTCCGTGATGCCGGTGAATGCCAATCAGCTGCGCAGCGAGGATGTGCAGGATATGATGGAGCAGATGCTCTCTGCTTTCCCGGTGAAGCAGATTGCCTTCCAGATGCCGAAATGGGTGGAAATGCTCCCGGGGGATCACTGGCTGAAGCTGGAACTGATTGAGAAAGCCAGGGGCATTCTGGAAAAAATATCCAAGATACGGGATGTCATCCCGGAAAACTTTGCCACGGAGAGCGAGATGATACGGGAGTTCAAATTGGTACGCATCGGCATGGAAAATGGCATGGTACATATTGACACCCTCTTTGATGACAGCAGATATTACCAGATACTCAGTGAGCTGGTGGGCACGGAGATCGCCGGGGAGTACCAGCTGATTCATCTTCTGAAGGAATATACGGAAAAGAGAGAGGAAATTGAAAAGATTGGCAATGCCTGGAATGACGTTCATCGGAAGGGGTATGGCGTGATTACCCCGGATGTGCAGGATATCGTTATTGACGATCCGGAACTGATTCACCATGGCAATAAATTCGGGGTGAAGATCCGTGCTGTCAGTCCTTCCGTGCATCTGATCCAGGCCAATATCGAGACGGAGATTGCCCCCATCGTGGGCACCAAGGAGCAGGCGGAGGATTTGATTCAGTACATTTCCGGGCAGAATACCGACAAGCAGGAATCAATCTGGGACACGAATATTTTTGGCAAGACGGTAAAGCAGCTGGTGGAGGAGGGGATGGACTCCAAGGTGGGACGCCTCACGGATGAGAGCCAGATCAAATTGCAGGAGACGCTGCAGAAGGTCATCAATGACAGCAACGGCGGCATGGTCTGCATCATCATATAGTGGTTATGGTAATATAGTAACAATGCCGTAAA
>CATKZA010000401.1 GCA_949841235.1 uncultured Clostridiaceae bacterium | reverse complement strand
AGTGATTTTTGCCTTCCGTCTGAGGAATTTGCAGTATGGCTTTCTGCCCGGATATCTGATGGTTGGCATGGGGCTGATGGTGGGCAAGACCCCTGGGATGAGAGGGGTGATTTTCCTTCTTCTGGGGCTGGTGCTGGCCATGTTCTGGTTTAATGGCCAGGAGTGGGGAGGCCGAAGCCGATTCCATATTGTAAAGGTGGGGCGGCAGGGGGCGGACTGGCATCGGTATCCACTCTTTCTGCTGCTTTTGACGGCAGTGCTTCTGCTGGCCGGGCGGTTTGCCGGAAGAACGGAGGGAAAGCTGCTCTCTCATGGGAAGAAAGTGCAGAAGATTCAGAAGAATCTGGAGGAAAAAGTTACCCGGATGGCTATGGATATTTCCAGATTCGTGCAGGGGAATTATAGCGTTGACAGCAACGGGAAATTGAATAACAATGAGCCGCGATATGCAGAACGCCCGGTCATGGAGATTACCGTGCATGGGAAGCCCAAGGGCGATCTATATCTGAAAGGGTTCGTGGGCAGCCATTATCGCAATGGGGAGTGGAAGCGGGAGGACGTGGAAACCTTTGAGGAACTATTTCCCACGGATGAGAGCAAATACGAAGTGGATGATATCGGGGATGAGAAACTGTCTGATTGGATGGCTTGGCGATCTGATGAGTATGGGATGCACAGCGTGACGGAGGCCATAGATGCGGGGGATGACAATGTCAGTCATCCGGTGGTGAATAAGGGCGATCTTCCCTGCATGCAGCAGATGCAGATTGACTTCGTGGGAGGCGGGAGGTGGAGCAATTATACTTATCTGCCTTATTTTGCAAGGCTGGAAAGCATATACGATGCAGAGAATGACAGGGGTCTGGCACAAATCAATGCGGACTTTCTCAAGGGCGATACCTCCAGACCCAAGGTCAGTGCTCCCTATTATTTGGATTATGTGAGCATGACGGATCAGGATATGCTCAGTTATTATACCAGCAGCAAGACACTGGCAAATTCTGTGTACTGGGATGACATCGATCCTGTAGATTTCTCTGAGATCCAGGGAAGTCCCATGAAGAAGAATGAAAAGAAATTGCAGAAATTGGTGGATGCCTTTTCTGATAGATATGGCAGCGTGTCGGGAAACTATATGGCATATGCCTGGAATGAGTACGGGTATCAGGGGGAGAGCAAGTTCTTCCAGCGGAAGGACTTCCAGAAGAAGCTGAAAAAATTTAACATTGAGTATCGGAAGAAAAATAAATTGAGGAGAATGTCCACCATGGACCGAATACAGCTGGTGCAGAAAACTCTCAAGGAGGAGGCAGAGTACAGCAAGATTCTGGAGGCGGTTCCGGAGGGGGCGGACTATGCGGAATATTTCCTGCTGACCCAGAAGAAGGGCTTCTGCGAGCATTTTGCCACGGCAGGCACGCTGCTGATGCGGGAACTGGGGATTCCCTCCCGGTATGTGGGAGGTTACAAGGTGCCTGCGAATCGCTTCCAGAAAGACGAGGATGGAAATTATACGGCGGAGG
>CATKZA010000400.1 GCA_949841235.1 uncultured Clostridiaceae bacterium | reverse complement strand
CAGCTTGATATCCGCCTCATACACTTTTCTGGAAACATATTTCCCCGTCTCCACATCCGTGTCATGGCGGTTCACGCCCTTGATCAGAAGGCGCTTCCCATTGAGTTTCACCGTCTCGTACTTTTCCGTGGCATTATTGTATTTTCCATCGTCCGTCACCTTGGTGGGCGTAAAAGTCAATTCCCGGAATCCCACATTCTGGCTGACGCTCTCATAATGGATTCCCGATTGCCGATCGTACAGGGAAATCACTGCCGTATAGAGATTCGGATGCTCGCTATCCCAAAGTTCCGGCTGTTCCACTTCGCATGCAATCGCCGTGCTTGCTGATTTGCCGGAAGCCATGGCTTCAATATCTGCCTTATTGGAAGCACATATCTTTCCCTGCTGGTCATACAGCACCACCTGCGCCGCCATATTCTCTGCGGAAACTGTGGAATCATTCGCTGTATCCAGCGCCACATTCACCGTTGCCGCTCCATAGCCTTCCTTCAATGTGGTAGTCAGCTTATAATCCCGAATATTTACGGCCGGCGTGCTTGTGAGATAGACATCCCGAAAAATACCGCCGTCATAGATCATGTCCTGGTCTTCCAGCCAAGTTCCGTCGCAGAACTTAAACACCTTCACCGCCAGAACATTGGGCTCTCCCTTATTATTCAGCAAATCCGTAATATCAAAAGTGTGCGGATCATAACTATCTTCGCTGTAGCCAACCTCTGTACCATTGACATACAGATAATATGCCGACTCCACTCCGCCCAGAGTAATATAAACCTTCCCATTTCCCTGTAGCATGGAATCCTTTACCGTAAAAGTCTTTCGATACAGTCCCACCGGATTCTTTTTGGTAGGCGCAAGAGGAAAATCTACACGCTCCTCAAAGGGCATGGCAGAATTGGTATAAATTGAGTGGTCAAATCCAAAACTGGTCCAGCTGGCAGGCAGCTTTACGTTTTTCCAGCCATCCTCCTTCTTCTCCCCATAGTCCGCCTGCTCAAAGGAGCCGAGGGCCTCCGCCTCCGCCGGAGAGTCCAGCACGGTCAATCGCCAATCCTGCCCCTCCCCTGTCAGCAGCTGATAGTACGCAGAACCCTCTCTCGCATAATCCTTTGCCCCCGCATATGCCGTCTTCATATCCCCATAGGGAATCAGATTGGAACTATCAGGCATCGTATTGACGGATGTGATATCCAGATTCTGATCTGTCCCCTTCCACTCGTTTCCTGTGCATTTCTGCCTGTCAGCCTTCAAAACCGTGGCATCCGGCAATGCTCCGTATGTAAACGCATCACTGGCAAATACATCCTCCTCTGCCGCCTTTGCCTGAAAAGAATGATAATTTTCCGGCAAGGCAGCCGACAGCATTGCGACAACCAATGTCATTACAGTAACCTTTCTTCTCATTTGATAATTTCTTCTCATTCATATTACCCGTCTTTCTGCGAAAGACACCAATGCGTCATGAAACAATTGCACCGGCTTTTCGCTATCTAATTTATTTTCCTTCTGATATTATTACTTTATAAGACTGACACACTACAGAACA
>CATKZA010000399.1 GCA_949841235.1 uncultured Clostridiaceae bacterium | reverse complement strand
CCCCGGCGGCATAATTGGAAGTACATTCTCTTCCCGCCCGATGATAAACTCGATGACTGTCGGTCTTTTCCTTTCCGCCTTCGCCGCAAGAAACGCCCCCTCAATCTCTTCCTGCTCCCGGACACGGATTCCTCTCGCCCCATAGCTTTCCGCCAGCCTCACAAAATCCGGCGTGTATTCCGGGCAAGCATCACTCGGCTTTCTGCATAGTTCCGGGCAGCTCCTCCGTTTTCTTAAACAAGTGCAGGAGTAACGCCTGTCATAAAACATCTCCTGCCACTGGCGCACATTTCCCAGATAGCCGTTATTCATCACCACCAGAATCAAAGGCAGCTCCAGAGCCACCGCCGTGGCCAGTTCCTGAATATTCATCTGCATGCCGCCGTCCCCGGATATGGCAATCACCTGACGTTCCGGGTTGCCCAGCTTGGCACCGATGGCCGCAGGGAAACCATACCCCATGGTTCCCAGCCCGCCGGAAGTCAGGAATTGCCTATTCCCCTCCAGCTCCAGATATTGCGTCGCCCACAGCTGGTTCTGCCCCACATCCGTAGTGATAATGGGATGGGAGAAATTATCATTGATATACCGAATGATCTTTTCCGGCGTAAGCCCTTCCCTCTGCTTCATATGGATAGGATACTGCTCCTTCCACTCCCTAGTCTGCTCCACCCACTTCTCAACCTTCAGCGGGGACGCATACTCCAGCAGTTTCTCGATGGCCAGTTTAGCATCCGCCACGATGGGAATATCCACCACGATATTCTTAGAAATGGATGCGGGATCTACATCGATATGAATGATCTTGGCATCCTTGGCAAACTCGCTGATTTTCCCGGTAATCCTGTCGTTGAAGCGAGTTCCTATAGAGAAAAGCACGTCACATTCCGACACCGCATGGTTTGCGGCATAACTGCCATGAATGCCGATATTTCCCAGATACAGGTCATGATTGCTGGGAATCGCCCCCTTTCCCATAATCGTAGTGATTACCGGCACGCCCACAAATTCCGCCAGACGCCTCATGGCATCATTTGCCCCGGAAATGTTTACGCCGCCCCCCACCAGGAATAGAGGCCTCTTCGACTTCTTGAGCAGGGATACCGCCTTCTTGACCTGCCCCACATGAACGCTCTCATTGGGCTTATAGCCTCTGATAGACACCCCCTCCGGATACTGATCCTCCCCCATGGCCTGCTGGATGTCCTTGGGAACATCTACCACCACGGGTCCCGGCCTGCCACTTCTGGCAATATAAAATGCCTCCTTTAAAATCCTTGGAAGTTCCTCCCTCGTGCGAACCGTCACCGCATACTTGGATACGCTGTTGGTAATTCCCACGATGTCCACCTCCTGAAAGGCATCATTCCCCATCAGCCCCAGAGGAACCTGGCCCGTGATGCACACCAGCGGCACGCTGTCATAATTTGCCGTGGCAAGCCCGGTAACCAAGTTCGTCGCCCCGGGTCCGCTGGTGACCAGGCATACCCCCACCTTGCCCGTGGATCTGGCATACCCATCCGCCGCATGAATCAATGCTTGCTCATGCCTGGGAAGAACCACATCAAT
>CATKZA010000398.1 GCA_949841235.1 uncultured Clostridiaceae bacterium | reverse complement strand
ATTGGCCACCTTCGGCGCCAATTTCATCAGACCCTTCAGCGCATCTGTCGTCCTGCCCTTGGAATACGCCTCCAGCATTTTGCCCAGCGTAATCAAAGTGAGGATCATGGCGGCGGACTCAAAATAAAACTCATGCATCCAAGCCATCACTCCCCCATGGTCTCCCCGCAGCTGGGCATCCGTCATGGCAAAGAGGGCATATACGCTGTACCCAAATGCGGCCGCCGCCCCCATGGCCACCAGCGTATCCATATTGGGCGCCCGATGCCACAGGCTCTGGAATCCGCTGACAAAGAATTTCTGGTTGATTACCATAATGATCACGGTCAATAGCAGCTGCAAAATCCCCATGGCGACGTGATTTTCCACCAGCCATGCGGGAACAGGCCAGTTCCACATCATGTGTCCCATGGAAAAATACATCAGAATCACCAGAAACACCAGAGAAACTCCCAGACGCTTCTTCAAAAGCGGGGTCTCCCTATCCTCCAACGCCCTCTCGTTCTCTGAGGAAATCTCCTGCCCGCTCCCGCCCTTTTCCTTCTTCACCGCACCGTAGCCCGCATTCTCCACTGCGCCCACGATAGCTTCCGGGGACGCACTCCCCTCCACCCCCATGGAATTGGTAAGCAAACTCACCGAGCAGGAAATCACGCCCTCCACCTGGGACACCGCCTTCTCCACCCTGGCACTGCAAGCCGCACAGCTCATGCCGGTGACACTATATTGCTCCATATCGACAACACCTCCCTATTTCATCAACTTCTTCAAAACCTCCACCAGTTCTTCCACCGTCTCTTCCTTCCCCTGCCGGATATCCTCCGAAACGCAAGTCTTGATATGATTGGCCAGAAGCACCTTGTTAAAGCTGTTCAAAGCCGCATTTGCCGCCGCCACCTGGGTGAGGATATCCGTGCAATAGGCATCCCGCTCCACCATTCCCCGAATCCCCCGAATCTGCCCCTCTATCCTGTTAAGCCGGTGAATCAAATCCTTATATTCCTTCTCACTGCGCTCCTTGGTCTTATGGCAGCATGCGCAATTCTGTTCCTCCATCCCATCCTCCTCTCACACATCTATTCCACAGGAATGTATTTCTCTATTTCCTTTATCACTATATACCCCATAGGGGTATATGTCAAGGACAAAAAAAGGAAACCTATCAATAATTGTTACTATTCACGGTCGAGTATGAAAAACAGATAATGTCTTATTATCCTTCAAGACCTTGATTTTTGCAGACCAAACAAAATTATTTACAGTTTTTTGCTGCAACATTTTGCATTGCATCCGTAAAAGAAAACCGGATACATCGCCAGGCAATGTAGACTTTCGCAAGGGAACTTTGCTTTGCATGGTTTCGATGAATATGTGCCTCGTAGCATTGTCTGAGCAGCATGCACCGTTTCAGTGTTTTCCTTAGAGGCACGCTTTCGCTACCGCTCATAACGCCACGATACATAGCGAGACAAAAAACGTCTCGCAAGTATCGGCGATTCGCGAGTGCCTCTAAGGAAAACACATGAAATCGGTTGCATGATGTGAGTTATCGGAGAGGCACATAAATCATA
>CATKZA010000397.1 GCA_949841235.1 uncultured Clostridiaceae bacterium | reverse complement strand
TATTTTTTGGAATGGAGATAGAGAATGGGCAAGACGCGGAATCGGAGTAGAGGGAAGAAGAATCAAGGCATTTCTTTGCTATTTTCCATCATATTGGTTTTTTGCATACTAGGAACCGTGGTGTACTCTGTGGCGAAAAAAATATCTGCGGAGATGTCCGAATCGGCAATACAGAATCTCACCGCCAGCTTGGACTTGATCCAGGGTACCATGGAGGCCATTCTCGACAAAGAGGCAGAATTTCAGAAGCTGCTTGCCCAGGAAATTGCGTCTATGGACAATCCGGAGGAATTTGTGCGTTCTTATAAGAAAAATAAGACGATGGTGAAGATGTCTCTGATATTTGCTGGAAAATCAGAGGGGATTTCTAATGCAGGAGAACGATTTACCGAGGAAGATTTGGACTTTTCTGCCGGAATTACAGCGGATGGAGTGTCGATTTCCCGCTCTTATTTGAATTACCTGGGAACTTGGGCATATACGATGAAGTGTCCTGTTTTGAAGGAGGGCAGGGGAATAGCCACGCTGTATATTGAGTATGTGTATGATTCCTTTGACGAAGCCCTGCCTGATGAACTTTATAACGGCAAGGCAATGCTTTACATTATGGATTCCCAGACAAAGAGAATGGTGCTAAAGCCAAAAGGAATAGGCGAGCGAGATGCGGGACATTTGAATCTGGAGGATTTTTACCGGGCTAATAATATTCTTGAGAAGGATCTGCAAACAGAAGTTTCCCGGTGTGTGGAAAATGGGGAAAATATCATGTTTTATCATGATATCCGAGGCAGGCATTCCCTGAATTATATGTGGTCTGTCAATGACGGCGCCGTGTATCTGATTGGCTATGTGCCCATCGGGGAGATTCAGCAGGAGGGCAGGACGGTAAACAACAATATCTTTTTTGTGGTGGCAGTGATGCTGGTTGCGTTTATCCTGTGCTGCATCTTGTATTCTCTGAACCAGAGGCAGCAGGTGAAGGCAAGGAAGGAGCGGGAGAGAGAGCGGGAAGTTCACAACAAGCAGTTGGCGGAGGCATTGCAGGCGGCACAGATTGCCAGCAATTCAAAAACCACCTTTCTCTCTAACATGTCCCATGATATCCGCACGCCCATGAATGCGGTGCTGGGATTTACCACGCTGCTTTCCAAGGATGCGGAAAATCCTGCCAAGGTTCGGGAGTATACGAAGAAAATCACTGCGTCAGGCCAGCATCTCCTCAGCCTGATTAACGACATTCTGGATGTCTCCAAGATTGAGAGCGGGAAGGTGGTACTCACCACGGAGGAATTTACTTTGAATGACCTGGTTTCCTCTGTAGATGCCATTATCCGCCCGATGGCGGAGGCTAGGGATCAGGAATTTCACGTGGCTGTGACGGATATCAAGCACGAGTATTTGTTGGGAGACGAGACCAGGATGAACCAGATATTAATCAACCTCCTGTCAAATGCGGTGAAATATACGCCCGAAGGGGGGAATATCTGGTTTCGCATTATCGGGCTAAAGCAGCGATCCAGCCAGTATGAACATATCAGGATAGAGGTGGAAGACGACGGGTATGGAATGACCCCGGAAT
>CATKZA010000396.1 GCA_949841235.1 uncultured Clostridiaceae bacterium | reverse complement strand
TACAGGAGGAAGGTGATGAAGTCTTCCTGTATGTATACCGATTGGATATTTGCCGCCACTTTCTCATTGAAGGAGACAATCTTGTGCTGCATGGCTTTCGCCATTTTTTCTATGCGCTCCCGGAGAGAGGGCTGGGGCTTTGGCTTTGCCTGCTCTGCCCTTTCGGCGGGCGAGGCGGAAGCGGAGGGATCCCGGAGGGAGGCGGGGGCATCGGTCATATCATAGACCACGAATCCGTCGCCCTCGTTCACCTTGTATTTTTCCAATTTCTTATCCTGTTCCGGAGCCTCTGCTTTCTCGGAACTGGAGGAGATGACGCCCAATGCCCAGCCCAGGGAACCTTGCAGGGGAGTGCCTCCGGCAAAGAAAACTGCCATGGGGGCAATGGCGCTAAAGAGGCTCAGGATGCCGGCCACTGCGATGGAGCAGAAATAGCGGTAGTGGAATACCACTGGGAAATAGGCGGCGGCCACGGCAAAGCACAGGAAAAATGCCACGATGGTGATGTAAAAGTGGGCGGATAATGTGAGGGAAAAGCTTATGGCAAAAAATATCAGGCTCCAGGTGCTGGGGCGGAGATGGTACAAGGCCAGCCAGGAATAGAGCTTATTCTGCGTTCGCAGTTCCTTTTCAATGGTGATTTCCTCCTTCTTTCGCTGAAAGAAATCAATCAGGAAATAGGCGCAGGGGTATAGGAAAATCATGCCGAATTCCTGGGGCAGGGTAAACTGGTACCGCATGATGCCCTGGGTTTCAAACAAATTTGGCAGGGTGAATATCAGCACGCCGATGATAGGAATATACCGGGAGCGGCAGATTTTGCGCAGCAGCACGTAAATCATGGCATAGATGTACAGCGTCTCAATCATGCCGAATACCCGGAAGATGGAGATGATCTGTATGCCGAAGAAATCGTGGATGAAATACAGCACGTTGTGGAAACCGAAGGGATAGATTCCGTTGCAGAAAATATTTCCCTCTGCCAGCTGGTTGACCCAGTAATGATGCACCACCATGTCGGAGGTGCCGTAGGAGTAACGCACAAAGGTCTGGTAGCCATAATAGTAGACATTGAAGGCGAACAGTCCCAGAAGCATTCCCCATTCCAGAAAGTGGTGGAATATGTGAGAAAAGCATCCCCGAACCGCCGCCTTGATCCTTTTTTTTGGCTCTGTGGTCAGGTTGAGCCACAGGGTGCCAATCTTCACCTCGTCCAAGAATAATCTGGTGATGGAGGTGTAGACGTTTCGGAAGAATCCCTTTACATCGGGGCGGTTAATCTTATACCAGGCAATGGCAGCAGGGACGATACTTAGGAAATACAGGGAAATCCGGCTGGGAATGCGCAGGATGAACATGACAAATACTACGTTTACCATGTAAAAATTCCCCACCAGCACGCAGATGATAAATTTCTGGTACAGCGTCTTGTTCTGCAGACGGCCTTTGAGAACGATGTATGGTGCCAGCAAAACAAGAAATGCATAGGCAAAAAATACCTGAATCATCTCCAAGATGGTGGTGATTTCCATGGACATATCCTCTTCCCCCTTCCTATAGGTCATTTTCCCAGTTAATTATGTGAGTCGACTTTGTCAGTGCCTTGTCATCTGTTAAAAATGCGGATTGGCTTTG
>CATKZA010000395.1 GCA_949841235.1 uncultured Clostridiaceae bacterium | reverse complement strand
CTCTGTCTGATGGCTTCATTCGGTCTAGCGAAAGCGTATGGCCATCGTCTTTTGCCTCTGTATCGTATTCCCCTGATAATATGTCGTTGGGGGTTATCCTGAGTACTTGGCATATTTTAAGTAGGAGTTCTAAGGATATGCCATTGGAGCCATTCTCTATATGGTTAATATGGTCGGTGCTGACATTCACTTTTTCTGCCAGTTCTGCCTGGGTCAGTCCACTTGCTATGCGCAGGGCTGCTAAGTTCTTCCCTATCTGCTTTATATTCATAGGTATCTCCTTTGGAAAAATGAATTAGTGCCTGAATCTTGAGATGATTTAGAAAGACTGTAGTTATTATACCACGGTTTATTTGTACATGAAATGGTGTGAAAGATATTTTTTGAAATTTTTATGAGCAAATTTGTTACTAAATATTTGTTACTAGTTTGTTACTAATTGTGGGGGATTTAAGGGGATTTTCAAAGATTTGTACTTTGAACAATCCAGTAAAATCAAGCGTATCAACATTTGTAAATTTCCAAATCTTAAAAAATCTTAAGAATTTCTTTCGTTTTTCTTAATAATTTCCTGATAAAGTAATAGGTAAATAATATTTCATGCAGAAGAGAAGTTTATGTGGTTCATTTTTAAACGTTCTCGGAAGGAGGTTCATTATGAAGATGAAGAGCATGGCATGGAGGAGAGGGATGCTTATTGCCATATTGGCGGGGGCAGGGATGTTTTTTACAGATGGGAGAGGGGCAGATGCCGCCGAGGTGCAGGAACCGGCCTTTGCGGGACAGCAGGAGGTGCTTTATCGGGATTGTGCGGATGAGATAGAGGTGATAGGTGGAAACATTCTGTCTGTCACGTATTCATCAAGCGATCAGCGGGTGGCAGCGGTAAATCAGGCGGGTCTCGTCTCCGGAGTTGACGAGGGAAGGACGACGATCAGCGCCGAAGTTCAATACGACCTGGGCGGGGAGGCGAGGACAAAGAAATTATCCTATGACCTTCAGGTGATTGACAATTTTACCAATTATTTTCAAATAGTCAATGGGGAGGTCAGGAATCTGACGGACAAGGGAAAGACATGCAAGGAGATGCATATTCCGGATTACTGCAATCATATCAAGATTGTCAATGCTGACTGGGAGAAGATTCTGCACAGGAATTTCGTGGTTGAGAGGATATGGATGTCAGATTACATAGTAAGTTTTTGCAGTATGGGTTTTACCAATGCAGCGGATGCTCCTCGTAATTTGAAGGAGATTGCCCTGGGAAGGAGCGTGTATGACTATGGATATCTGTATGGCACATTTTCCCTGGAAAAGTTCAGCGTTCATCCGAAGAATAGCAGGTTTTGCGTTCAGGATGGCGTCTTGTATGGCAACTTGTTTGACGCAAAAGCACTGATATGCTATCCACCGGGAAAAAAGGAAGCATCCTTCACTGTGCCTGCGGATGTGTGTGATATTGGTTTCTATGCTTTTGCCGGGACAAAGAATCTGGAGAAAGTATCTCTCCCCAAGAAGTTGATGAGGATTTATGGGTGTGCCTTTTTGGATTCCGGGCTGACAGAGATTTCTATCCCGGCCAAAACGGGTCTGTCGCCAGATGTTTTTGCCGACTGCGGGAGGTTGCAGAAGGTACTCTTGCCCAAT
>CATKZA010000394.1 GCA_949841235.1 uncultured Clostridiaceae bacterium | reverse complement strand
ATGCGGGGTTGGCGGCATGATTACAAGAATCATATGCAGGTGCTGAAAATCTATGTGGAGAACAGAGAGTGGGATCATGCCCTGGGGTATATTGCCCAGATGAACGAGGACTTGACCAGCGTAGATCATGTGGTGAAGACGGGGAACGTGATGGCAGATGCCATTGTGAATAGCAAGGTATCTCTGGCCAAGCGGAAGGAAATTCGATTGGATGTGACGGCGAAGGTGCCGGAGCGGCTTCCCATTTCTGACGTGGAGTTCTGCGTGATTTTCGGCAATCTGATGGACAATGCCATCGAGGCGTGCGAAAAGATTGCGGCCGGGGAGGAGCGGTTTATCAGGATCTATATCGGGATGTTCAAGAAGCAGTTCTATCTGTCGGTCTCCAATGCCACGAATCAGACTAAGCGGGTGGGCAGTTACTATTCCTTGAAGGGGGAGGGACATGGGTTTGGCCTGTATCGCATTGATAAGATTGTGAAGGAGAAGAAGGGCTACCTGAATAGGAAGGACGAGCCGGGGGTGTTTGCCACGGAGATTATGCTGCCCTTTGCGGCTGGCATAGACGGCTCGGCATGAAAAGGGATTGCCATTTGTGCGGCCAGATTGACCGCTTGTGAAGAATGAGCCGCAAAAATATGAAAATATGATACCCTCTACTTATGTTGGTGGAGGGTTGTTTTTATTGATTGATACGATGGAAGGGAGGAAGCATTTTGGAAAAGGTAGTTACATGGCGGGCTTTTTGGGGGTATGTGGGATATATCTGGAAGGAAAAGAAGATACTTTTTCTCTATGGGATGCTATTTTTCCCAGCGTTTATCACGGCAAATTTGTTGCAGGTGTATCTGCCGAAAATGATTATTGCGGAGCTGGAGGAAAAGCGGGGCATTGCCTATATGGGACTGAGCGTTCTGGGATTGGTTCTTGTGCTTTGCCTGGCGATTTTGCTCAGGGAGCAAATGTCTTCCCGGCTAAAGTATGGCAATCGGCAGGTCGCCCAGAAACAGCAATGCGATTACACCAATAAACTGCTGTATGTAGATTATGGATATCTGGAGGATAAGGAATTTCTCTCCCTCAGGAATATGGCAAAGGAAAGTGTGTTCGGGGGCGAGATCGGCGGGCAGGGCAGAGCCAGGCTGACGGACTTCATGCTGGAGGTCGTGATGCTTATTGCGGCGGCGGGAAATGTGATTCTATACCTGTATTATCTGTCAAAAATATCTTTCCTGCTGATTCTGATATTATTTGCCGTGTTATTTTTTGGATCTGCCATCAATTTAAAAGTATTTCGAAAGAATGAGGAAAAGTATGGTCAGAAATCGGCGGATAGCTGGCAGAAACTGGATTACGTTAATCGGAAGGCGGAAGATTTTTCTATGGCGAAGGATATTCGCCTGTATGATATGTCTCCCTGGCTGACTGGAAGGATTCAGGAGTATTTGAGAGAGCGGCTGTTTTTTAAGAAGAGGGAGATGACTTCCAGTGGGTTGGGAGATGGTGTGTATATGCTGTCCATCGGCATCTTCACGACCTCTCTTCTGGGAATGCTCCTGCTTCGCTTCTGGGAGGGCGGGATCGGCGTGTCAGATGTGGTCTTTTATGCCTATATGGGTCCCATGCTGTTTACGATGCTGGATCGGGAAGTATCC
>CATKZA010000393.1 GCA_949841235.1 uncultured Clostridiaceae bacterium | reverse complement strand
TGGTCAGCCTCTGCCGCTGGCCGCCAGACAGATTCCTGCCCCCCTGGGCCACATGGCTTTCCATCCCCCGCTCCTTCTTTTCCACAAATTCCATGGACTGGGAGATTTCCAACGCCTGCCGCAAATCCTCCTCCGTGGCATCCTCATTCCCCCACAGCAGATTTTCCCGAATCGTCCCCCGAAATAGCACTGCCTTCTGCATCACAATCCCGACCTTCTGCCGCAAAGCATGCAAATCCTGCCGGCGCACATCCACGCCATCCACCAACACCCGCCCCCGGCTGACATCATAAAATCTGGGAATCAAGTGTACCAGCGAACTTTTGCCCGAACCCGTGCCGCCGATAATTCCTATCGTCTCTCCGGGGTTCGCCACCAATTGGATTCCCTCCACGGAAGACTCTTTCGCCCCGGCATAGCACAGAGCCGCATCCTCGAAAATCACCTGGCCCCTCGGCTGCTGCGCATTCCCGTCACCTCCGCTCCAATCGGAACATGCCTCATCCCCCATCTCATGGTACTCCGCTCCATCAGAACTTGTTCTTTCCGCGCAATAACTTCCCTCGCCATCAGAACTCGCCCCATCCATTCCAGAACTTTCCCCATCCTCAGAATATTTAATGTCATCCGATTCAGCATCCGCATCTGTACTTTCAAATCTATCACCCGCTCCATCAGATAATTGTACAGAAAATGCAGGCTTCACCTCCAATATTCCCTGAATTCTCCCGGCACAGGCAAGGGATTTATTAGTCAGGACGATGGTATTCGCTAACTTAATCAACTCCACCAATATCTGGGAGAGATAATTAATCAGGGCAATGGTCTGCCCCTGGGTAAGAGAACCCACCTGAATCCGAAGCCCGCTGGTCCAGAGCAGAACCACCAAAGCCACATTTACCATCACATAGGTCACGGGATTCGTCAGTGCAGAAATCCTTCCCACGAAAAGCTGGGCTTTGGCAAGCCTGTCATTCTCCTCCCGATACTCCTGCTCCTCCTCCCCCTCTCGGTGAAAGGCGCGGATGACCCGTACGCCGGTGAGGTTTTCCCTGGTACTGGAAAGCACTTGATCCAGCAATCCCTGAGTCTTGCGATACAATGGCATGCTGATGCCCATAATGCCGAAAACCACCAGTGCCAGCCCGGGGATTGCCACGGTGAAGATCAATGCTGCCTTCACGTCATAGAAAAATGACATAATCATCGCCCCAAACACGATGAAGGGCGAGCGGAGGAACAGGCGCAAAGCCATATTCACCCCGGACTGCATCTGGTTGATATCGCTGGTCATGCGGGTAATCAGCGTGGACGTGCCAATGCGGTCAATATCCCCGAAAGACAATGTCTCGATATGGGAAAAGAGGGCATGGCGCAGCTTGGCCGCAAATCCCACCGCTGCCTTAGCCGCAAAATACTGGGCAACCACGGAACAGGTCAGGCCAATCACCGCCAAAAGAATCAGCACCCCACCATAGCGGATAATCTGCCCGCTGTCCCCTTCACCAATGCCCCGGTCAATCATTGCCGCCGTCACCATAGGAACCGTCAAGTCAAAAAGAGACTCCAATAGTTTAAATAAAGGTCCCAAGATACATTCCTTTTTATAATCTTTCAGATAAACCAGTAATTTTCTCATTTATAATAATCCCCATTTCTGCAAGGCAAACCTTGTTCGCTTGTGAACCTCGTTCGCC
>CATKZA010000392.1 GCA_949841235.1 uncultured Clostridiaceae bacterium | reverse complement strand
GCTGGAAATCCACCACAAAGTCATTGCCCGGCAGGCAAATGCAAAGTTCAATCAAAACGTGCAGGAAATCTTCCAAAAATTAGCCCCGGTACCCGGTTCCTATCCCCCAGCCCGACTCTCCTATCAGATGCTGCCGGCCACCGAGAATGCGCTGTACCTGCTGCTTCATATGCTACAGCACTTCCTCGGCTCCGGCTTCGGCATCAGGTTGCTGTGCGACTGGACCATGTATCTGGAAAAGCACGGGGAGGAGATTGCCTGGGAGCAATTCCATAGCTACTTGCACCAGCTGGGTCTCACAAAGTTCTCTTCCGCCGTGACGCATCTCTGCCAGCAGTTCCTGGGGCTGAACGCCAGCAAATTCCCCTGCCTTTCGGATGCTCCTCCTGACAAGGATTTCCCCGACATTTTTATGAAAGAGATTCTGGATGCCGGAAGCTTTGGAAAGACGAATCAGAACCGCATGCTAATCATGTCTGGCGGCGGCAGATTCTCCCAATATTTCATCGAACTGCACCGCCAGATGAAGAAACGATTCCAGAAGCTGTGCAAAATCCCTCCCCTGTGGCCCATTCTGTGGATCATTTCCTGCCTCTGCTTCCTATGGAACAACCATTTTCTCCGCAAGACAAAGACAAGGGACATCCTTGATACCGCAAGAAAGCGCCAGCAACTGGTCACGGAACTGACATTATTTCAGAAAGGGGGGCATGACGATGAAGGGTAACCCCGCATTCTCGCTCCAATCCATCGGAGACGTGTACCTGCTCGTCCCTCTGCAAGACGAAACGTTTGAAATAGAAAAAATCATCCCCACCAACGAAGTGGGCGACTTCCTCTGGAGCATTTTGCAAAATGAATGCACGGAGGAAATCCTGCGGGATGCCTTGACAGCAGAATACGATATTTCCCCGGAAACTGCCCGGAAAGACATCCGCCAGTTTCTAGAGGTCTTAAAAAAGGCGGGGGCACTGCTGGAATAAGACCTTTACGAGCGAAACATGCGCAGCAGAGGCACGTTCAGGTATCCTTCCAGAACAGCCCCCAGAAGCAAGAGGATCATAGTCCCAAAAAAGAGAGGCAGAATTTGCAATACCATCTGCTTCTTTTTTTTAGACGGAGAATACTCTCGTTGAGAGGAATTTCCATTTTCACCTCGGGGAACGCCACGATGCCAGCCCTCCAGCCTCTGCAACAGAAACAGATAGGAGGGAACCAATAGAAATGCGTGAGGAACCAGCAGGGCAAGATAGAAAAATATGCCAGAAAACCCTTTTAAAAAAAGACAGCAGGAAAGGAGAACCCCCTGCAAAAAACCAATATAAAACACAAAGCATCGGGAATAAATATACCAGGCATTGGTAAAGGAAAAGAAGAAAAGCAGCAGGGCAAACTTGCAATTCGTGGTAAAACTATATAGCGTCACCTCAGACTTATCCAATCCCTTCTGGGACAGAACATCGGTAATCTGCTTCAAGATATCAGCGGCACCCGCAAAAATGCTGTGCCTGGTCATGTTGGCTATCAGGCAGGCACAGGCCATGCCCACTGCGCACAACACCATATTCTTCATCGTATATTCTGACAGGCAGAAATGTTTTTTATGGTATCCTTTCAGAATCGGACGTTTCCCGGGCATGGCTTGTTCCTCCCTCACAATACTACTTTTACATGAGTATGAGAAAGGCAAGAAAAAAATACATGGTTTCCATGTTGCTATTCACAGCGATTTCTAGAAATAG
>CATKZA010000391.1 GCA_949841235.1 uncultured Clostridiaceae bacterium | reverse complement strand
CCATAGAAATCGGCAGCGACATCTCCACCGTCTACACCACCTTGGGAGAAATCTATGCCAGAGAGCAGGACTGGGAGAATGTAGACCGGCTGATTTCCCTCGTGGATGCCTCGGATTTTTCCCTGAAAGAATCCATATTGAAAAAGCTCAAGCTGACCAAGCTGGAATACTGATGCATTGTTACTATTCACAGCGGGTCTATCGCATGATGGGATGAACGACTGTGAATGGTAACGATACATTGGCAGAATGCCTGGTGATTCAGCGGGTTCCTCTTAGAATAATCAAACAATATGGCGCACTGCCTCTCCCGCCAGAAGCCCTGTTCCAGAAAGCCAAGAATATCATAGGAAAACCATCCCAAATGCGTCATCCGCATCTTCTGCTTCCAAGGCACCCCGCTATATTCCGGGAGATACCGCCCCATGGCCTCCTCATCCTGATAAATCTCCCTGATGCGCTCCCTGCCCACGGACTTCTGGAACTCTGACATAAGCCCCAATGGCTCCGCCTTCAGATTCTCCCTGGCATACAGGTCAAATACCAGCAGTTCCCGCACCGCCTCTGGCTCTATCCCGCAATTCGGACTTCCCTCCATATAATATTGCACAAATTCCAGCAAGTTATCATAATTCTGCATTCTGGACTGCTGCCTCTGTCCATAGCCCCTTTCTTTATAAAACCGACCCAGCAAATCATAAAAGGCAAAAGCATCCTCGAAGAACGGAACCAGATATTTTACGGAAGCCATAAACTGCATGCTATTGTAATACCGCTCCACCATATCCTCCACCCATTTCAGGCGGCGCAGTTCCCCATAGGAAATCCATTTCGTGCAAAGCACCTCATAGGGAGGCCGGGACTGGTACTTCATGCCAAATTCTATAGCCTGTCCCTCCATGGGGGAACCCTTCAAGACTTTCAAAAACCCCAGCTGCAGCTGATCCGGCCCTAGGGCATACACGTCGCAGAAGGACTGTCGAAATGTCTGGAAGTCCTCGTAGGGCAGTCCCGCAATCAAATCCAGGTGCTGGTGGATATTTCCTACCCCTCCCACCTGTGCCACATGGCTTTTCAGCTTCTCCCAATCCGTCCTCCGATGAATGGCTTCGATGGTTTTCTGGTGGGTGCTCTGCACCCCGATCTCAAATTGCACCAAGCCGGGACGAAGCCCTGCCACATAGTCAATTTCCTCCCCGGTGAGAAGATCTGCCGACAACTCAAAATGAAAATTGGTCACCCCATTGTCATGTTCATGAATGTACCGCCATATCTCCATAGTATGCTGTGGATTGCAATTAAACGTCCTGTCCACGAACTTCACCTGGGGAACCCGCCGATCCAGGAAATACTGCAACTCCCGCTCCACCAGTGACATGCTGCGAAAGCATACCCCGGAACTAACCGAAGACAGGCAATAACTGCACCCGTATGGGCATCCCCGGCTGCTTTCATAATAGATGATGCGATGCTCCATATCAGGGATATAATCGTATACGAAGGGAATCTCATCCATGGGAAGAGGGCTTCTGTCTGCTGTCCTGCATACGCCCTCCCCCTCCCGCACGACCAAACCGGCAATATGCCTCCAATCCCTTCTCCCCTGCCGATATTCTGACAGAATCTCATAAAAGGAACGCTCCCCCGCCCCCACCATCACCCCCGCAATCCAAGGATTTCGCCGCAATACCTCTTCTCCGTCATAGCTCACCTCAGGACCGCCGAACCAGATATCCGCCTGAGGAAG
>CATKZA010000390.1 GCA_949841235.1 uncultured Clostridiaceae bacterium | reverse complement strand
TAAGCCACTCCTCTGGCCACAAACATGGTGCCCAGAGTTGCAATAAACGGCGGGAGCTGGCACTTGCCAACCAGAAAGCCATTGACCACGCCAATCAGCAGGCAGCATCCCAATGTCACTAAAATAGCCACCGCCGGATTGATCCCCATTGTCATAAGCTTTGCGGAAATCATAGCGCTCATACCCACAACTGCGCCAATCGAAAGGTCGATATTGCCGGTAATTAGAACGTAGCTCTGTCCGATGCCGATAATTAAGTATTTGGACATGGAACGCAGCAGATTCATTACGTTCTGTCCGGAAAACACAGTCGGATTGATGATACCGAATGCAATATAAATCACAATGAGACCGGCAAAGGCGGTCATAGCGCCGCGCATTCCGCGGACATTCATCATTCTGTTGAAGGCATTTCCTGATTTCTGATTCATGTTAAATATCCCCCTTACGCCTAGCCGGCAATTTTTTTCTCAAACTGTGTCGCATATGTAAGAATCTGATTCTGTGTGGCTTCCTCAGAAGAAATTTCACCAGTAATGCGGCCGTCGCACATAACGATAATGCGATCCGCGATTCCCATCACCTCCGGCATTTCCGAGGAAACAAACATAACGGCAATTCCCTGCTTCTTTAAATCATTCATCAGATTATAGATCTCAACCTTTGCTGCAACATCGATGCCTCTGGTGGGTTCGTCGAAAATAACAACCCTGGAGTCCCTTGCAAGCCATTTTCCCACCACAATCTTCTGCTGGTTTCCGCCGGACAGGTTGCCTGCAGAAACCTCCACATTGGGGGTCTTGACCTTCAGATCTTTCACTACCCGGCTGCACATCTCCTTCTCCCTGGCACTGCTGACCACCCCCAGCTTATTGCAGATAAGATCCAGATTGGGAAGAGCAATATTGTGGCGGATGCTGAGCTTGGTGCACAGACCGTCCTTCTTCCGGTCCTCCGGCGCCAGGACAATCCCTGCCCTGATGGCATCCTCCGGCTTATGTATTTTTATTTCCCTGCCATCTAAAATAATCTCTCCGCCGGTCTTGGGATCCACGCCGAAGATTGCCCTGGTAGTCTCCGTGCGTCCTGCCCCCATCAGCCCTGCAAATCCCACAATCTCTCCTTCATAAAGATCAAAGGATACGTCCCGAACCATAGGGCCTGCGTTTAAATGTTTTACCTCCAGAACTTTTTTGCCTTTTTCACAGGAAACTCTGGGGAACTTCTCTTTAATCTCGCGGCCAACCATATGGGCAATCATCTCATCCATGGTCACATCCCGGAAATTCATGGAAGTGATATACTGTCCGTCCCTCATTATGGTCACGCGATCCACGATATGCTGAAGTTCCTCCAGACGATGAGAAATGTATACAATCCCGCAGCCCTTGGCTTTCAGATCCTTGATAATGCGAAACAGATCCTGGATCTCTTTGGCTGTCAGCGCCGATGTGGGTTCATCCATAATCAAAATTCTGGCGTTAGTGGAGAGGGCCTTGGCAATCTCTACCATCTGCTGCTTGGAAACCGGAAGCTCCCCCACTACCTGCTGCGGCTCCAGTCCAATATTCAGTTCGTCTAAAATCGCCCTGGCCTCCGCCTCCATCTCGCTGTTGGAAAGCATGACTCCCCTGGTTTTCTCCCTCCCCAGATACATGTTCTCTGCCACGGAAAGATGCCTGCACATATTTAATTCCTGGTGGATAATGGCCACCCCAACCTCCTGGGCCAGCTTAGGGTTCAGATCCCCATACTCCTTGCCGAAAATCTCCATGGAACCCCCGTCCCTGGTGTAAAC
>CATKZA010000389.1 GCA_949841235.1 uncultured Clostridiaceae bacterium | reverse complement strand
ACGGAAGTGGAGGCGGGATACGAGATGCGGTTTCCGGAATCTGCTGTTCTATACTTGCGCCCCAATGAAAATACTCCGGATGAAATCCGCATGAGGATTATATTTCCGGGGGATGAAAGTGTGGAATACAGTGTGCCGGTAATCAAAACCCAGCGATATTCAGAGGAAGACATTGTAGGAAAGGAATTGTATTTTCTCATACCTTATTATATACTTAGGTATGAACATATCAGCGGCGAAGAGTGCTTGGTGGATATTTCCCAGGAGTATCGGAGATTGTATCAGGGGATGGTTGATGCCAAGAAAGATGGAGTGCTAAATGAGTATGATATGTCAAACATCGTAGACTTTACCAATCGGTTGGTGGAGTATATTTTTGATGGGGATTCGAAAATGAAGAGTGAGGTGAGTGCTGTTATGGGAGGAGAAGTATTAGAAACATATGCGGACCGAATGATAGCCAAAGGGATGGAAGTGGGTATGGAAGAAGGTATGGAAAAAGGTTCTATACAGACAACGGTTAGAATGGGAAGGGAGTTCGGCATGCCTGAGGAAAAGCTGATTGAGAGGCTGATGGAGGACTTTTCCATGGGGAGGGAAGAGGCTGAAAGAATTTGCAGAGAAATATAAGAAAACAATTATTATTTTTAATCATATGAAATGATGATAAAGAGGAGGAACTGTTATGCATTTCAAAAAGGGGAGGAAAATATTGTCGGGCATGCTTGCCGCCGCACTGGCATTTACATGTATGCCGGGATATTCATCTGCGGCGAAAAAAGCAGAACAGAAGGAGAAGGAATACCTGGCGGATGTTGATGCGGAACAGAGAGTTTCCGCTATTGGATGGGAGGCATCAGAATTAATAGCGCGCAGTCGCAAGGAGCAGGAAAATGGGACTGCGCAGGAAGGAAAGAATGCGGTTAAAAGAAAAAGCAAAGAGCTGGAGCAATCTGCAAAATCCAGACAGCCAAAGTCTCTGACCGAACAGGAAAATGTTCAGGGGACATGTGGCGAGAATGCAAGTTTTCACCTGAATACCGTGACGGGCAAGGTCGTAATCAGCGGGAGCGGAGCGATAGCCGATTATGAATACGAGACAGACTCGCCATTCTATCCATATGGCGATATCATCACTTCCGTGGAAATAGCAGAAGGCATTACTTCGATTGGCGAATGCGCATTTACCTTTTGCTTCGGAATTGAGAGGGTATATCTTCCGGATACCCTTGTCGCCATCGGGGATTATGCATTTTTGGGCTGCGTGTCGCTCGGGGCATTGGAAGTGCCTGAAAGCGTGACAAGCATCGGAGACCATGCGCTGGGATTTCGCTGCCGGAATGGAAAAGATGGCCAATATGTGAAAATGCCTTGTTATATCATTGGCAAGAGCGGTTCTGCTGTAGAGAAATACGTAACGGACAATAGCCTAACATTTGTTGCAACGGATAAATTATCGCATTCCTGTGGGCAAAACGCATCATGGGCAGTGGATTTAAGAAATGGCGTGCTTAAGATTACAGGCAGTGGCTCGATATCTGATTATGAGGTGTCGAATGATGGTGGCAATGAACCGGAATATTACCCCTATCGCTCTTATATTGATTCCGTGGTGACAGATGCAGGTATCACCGCCATCGGAAAGGAAGCATTTATTAATTTTACAAAATTAATAAAAGCAGAACTCTCCGACAGCATAACATCCATCGGGGATTCCGCATTTCAAAATTGCGGCAGCATGGCTGGCATTTCCCTGCCGGATCATCTTGCATCTATCGGAGATTCCGCATTTTCTGATTGCTA
>CATKZA010000388.1 GCA_949841235.1 uncultured Clostridiaceae bacterium | reverse complement strand
AGAAAGGAGCAACGTCCATGATACGTTTTGGAATATTAGGTGCTGGGGATATCGCCCGGAAGTTTCTGGATGCGGTGAGGCAGACCGCCGACGGAGAAGTCATTGCCGTGGCCAGCAGGAGCCCGGAGCGGGCAAAGGCCTGGGCAGAGGAGGAGAAGCTGAACCGCTATTACGGAAATTATGAGGAATTGCTCTCCGACCCCCGAATCGATGCGGTATATATCGCCACCACCACCAACGCCCACTACGAAAATATTCTGCAATGCCTTCAGGCGGGAAAGCACGTAGTCTGCGAGAAATCCTTAGTGCGGAGCTACGGAGAGGCACAGGAGGTCTGCGCCCTGGCCAAGGAAAGAAAACTCTTCCTCATGGAAGCCATGTGGAGCCGGTTCCTGCCAAAGACTGTGACAGCAAGAAACTGGATTGCAGAGGGCAGGATTGGCAAGGTCAATCTGATGCAGGCCACCATTGGCTGGAAGGCGGATAAAGTATACAGCAAAAGGCTCTTCCTGCCGGAACTGGGAGGCGGCGCACTCTACGATATCGGCATCTATCCCCTGGAACTTTTACCCTATCTGGTCAATCAGAAAATTGTAGACATCCAGCCCATGATGGCACGATATCCCACAGGCGTGGACGATATCTCCAGCCTGAATCTCCGGCTGGAGGACTGCTTTGCCAACATCCAGTGCTCCTTCACCACCAAACTTCCGGAAGACGTGTATATCTATGGAGAGGAGGGCTATATCCGACTTCCCAAGATTCATTATGGCAATGCGGCATTCCTTTACGACCACGGCGATAAGATTATCGACAGTTTTGAGGGCGGGTTGGAAAATGGCTTCGTATATGAGGCGGAGGAGGCCATCCGCTGCATGGCAAATGGAGAGGCAGAAAGTTCCGTCTGTTCTCATGAAATGTCTCTGGATGCCGCAAAATGGATTGACAGGGTGCTCCAGTCCGTGCCGGCACCTCGGTAAAGCCCCCCTGTCACTACAATCCCCTCCCATGCTTCTGGCATTCGCCCTCCGGCATTTTTATTATGCGACCGTCCAGAAACATGTAATCCGCCCAGCCAATCACCCTCTGGAAGCCATTCATCACCTCCTGAAAAATCATGGGGCATACTGATACAGATAGATATAATTGGTATCCGTTTTCGTATTCTGGGCATCAATGACGAATCCGTACTCTCCATTCCAATAGCGACTTCCTTCCTCCACTCCCTCGGGAAGGTCTCGGTCGAAGTACCACGCTTCCATGGTTTTTAAATCCATCAGGCAAAGGCGGACCGCATCAAAGGAATCATCCCCATGGGTAATGATACTCAGCACAGTACCCTCATTATTAACAAAAAAATCCATGTCCTGTTTCATGGGAATGTCTTCCAGAACAGTCCTTTTGCCCCCATCGTTCAAATTAATGAGAGAAACCTCCTTATTTGCATAATATACCAGATACCCATAGCCGATGGAACTCCAATAACTTGTATATGATTGATTGTCATCCCACAGGGAATAGTCCGCTGCGTCTGTGAACAAAACCTTTGCCTGCCCTGTTTGCGTATTATAAAGATAACCGTCACCCCTCTCTTCTGTTCCGGCAACGTAAAACAAGGCATCCTTTCCCACAGGAAACTTGACAACGCATTCCTCGGCTGGAGATTTTGTGTCAGGGGCAATTTCAGCAGTGATGGCTCCCGTGTTCAGGTCAATGGTAATTTCCCGTAAATCTTCATGGCTTCTACCCGCCATGGCAGTGGCGGTAACCATGTCTTCATGAATAAATAGATTCGTGATGCAATCC
>CATKZA010000387.1 GCA_949841235.1 uncultured Clostridiaceae bacterium | reverse complement strand
GCTCTGGACCCGGAGATGGTAGGTGAGGTGCTGGAGGTAATGAAGCAGCTGGTTCGTGAGGGAATGACCATGCTTGTGGTTACGCACGAGATGGGATTTGCCAAGGAGGTGGCCAATAAGGTGATCTTTATTGACGAGGGGAAGATTCTGGAGGAAGAATCGCCGGAGGAATTTTTCTCCAATCCTAAGAATCCCAGACTGAAGGAATTTTTGGCAAAGGTGCTGGTCTGAGGGGTTTTTTGCCTGTGAATAGTAACAAACGGATGGGATGTGGTAACGGCGGGCAACTTGACATGAACCTCTAGAATGTTTAAAATAGTAGTTTAAAAGGTTGTGGTTTGCTTATGAGTGCAGGGCAAGAATCGTAAAGGAGATTATGGTATAAAAAAGAAATGGAGAATGCATATGGATTATAAGATTGCATCCATCTCCGGGGACGGCATCGGGCCGGAGATTGTGAGAGAGGCGAAAAAGGTATTGGAGGCGGTGGGGAAGAGATTTGGCCACGGCTTCGCATATGAGGAATTGCTGATGGGGGGATGTTCCATAGATGCTTATGGGGAACCTCTGACGGACGATACATTGGAGCGGGCCGGGAAGTGCGATTCCATCCTGCTGGGTGCCGTGGGCGGCAGAGTGGGGGTGGACAGCTGGTATGAGCTTCCCCCGGACAAGAGGCCGGAGGCGGGGCTGCTAAAGATTCGCAAGGGCCTGGGATTGTTCTGCAATCTCCGTCCTGCCATTCTGTTTGAGGAGCTGAGCAGGGCATGCCCGCTGAAGGATGAAATCGTGGAGGGCGGCTTTGACTTTATCTTTGCCAGGGAGCTGACTGGCGGCCTGTACTTTGGCGAGCGATATACCAAGGAGATTGACGGGGTGATGACGGCAGTGGATACCCTGAAATATGACGAGAAGGAGATTCGCCGGATTGCGGTGCAGGCTTTCGAGATCGCCATGAAGAGGCGGAAGAAGGTGTGCAGCGTGGATAAGGCCAATGTGCTGGATTCCTCCCGCCTCTGGAGCAAGGTGGTGGCAGAGGTGGCAAAGGATTATCCGGAGGTGGAACTGACCAACATGCTGGTGGATAATTGCGCCATGCAGATTGTCAGGGATCCCAAGCAGTTTGACGTGATTCTCACGGAAAATATGTTCGGGGACATTCTGTCTGACGAGGCCAGCATGGTGACAGGCTCTCTGGGGATGCTCTCCTCCGCCAGCTTGGGAGAGGGTTCTTTCGGCATGTAT
Source organism: uncultured Clostridiaceae bacterium (assembly GCA_949841235.1). Classification (GTDB taxonomy): domain Bacteria; phylum Bacillota; class Clostridia; order Lachnospirales; family Lachnospiraceae; genus Butyribacter. Next base: position 581 of record CATKZA010000387.1, on the reverse strand, counting down.
GAGCCAAGCCACGGCTCTGCGCCGGATATTGCGGGGCAGGACAAGGCCAATCCCATCGCTACGATCCTGTCGGCGGCAATGATGCTCCGCTATTCCTTCGGGCTTTTGGAGGAAGCGGATGCGGTGGAAGATGCGGTGAAACAGGTGCTGAAGGATGGATACCGCACCGTGGATATTATGTCTGAGGGCAAGACCCAGGTGGGGACTGCCCGGATGGGAGATTTGATTGCGGGATATATTGCATCGTAGAAATTAGTATATGATAGGCCTTGCTGGAAAGCGATTTCCTATGATTGTCCATGGTGGCGCTTGCTGTCATGAGCAGAGGAGTTGTGAAGCGTAGCGCATGGGCTAAGAATATGAAACAAGACAATGAATGACAGATAGAAATGAGGAATGGAATATGAGAAGTGATGCGGTGACGAAGGGAATGCAGACGGCTCCCCAGCGTTCGCTATTCAATGCGCTGGGTCTGACGGAGGAAGAACTGGAGAGGCCTCTGGTGGGGATTGTGAGTTCTTACAATGAGATTGTGCCCGGCCATATGAATATTGATAAAATCGTGGAGGCGGTAAAGACAG
>CATKZA010000386.1 GCA_949841235.1 uncultured Clostridiaceae bacterium | reverse complement strand
GTGCAGGGCAAGCGGATGAAGCTGGACGATTTGAGACAGGCGGCGGGAGTGATTCGGGAGATGGCCAATGAGGTGAAGGAGGGCAGGAGGTTCATTATCTTTCCCTCGGGAGGATATCGGCATAGGAACGGAAATCATGTGGATCCCTTTAAGCCGGGCAGCTTTAAGAGTGCCATGAGGGCGAAGGCTCCCATTGTTCCTGTGGCGCTCATTGATTCCTGGAAGGTTTTTGACCTGTGGAGCCTGCGGAAGGTGAAATCCAAGGTGATTTTCTTAAAGCCGCTGTACTATGAGGAATATCGGCATATGAATTCCAAAGAGGTGTGCGAGGAAGTGCAGCGGAGGATTTGCCAGGCAATCCAGGAAGCGGATGCAGTCAGTCGGGAATAGATGCAATCGCCGGGAAGCATTGAAACAGGCACGTTCATGAGATAGAAATGGAGAGCCATATGACGAGGATTGAGATCATTGCCGCCACCAGGGAAGTGGAGCATATGGCGGCGGAGGAACTGAACCGGGAGCAGACGGTTCTTGGCGGGAAGTTCGGGGGGACTTGCTATGCCAAAGAGGGGTTCGCCACCATCAGGACCCAGCCGGAGGAAAAGGCATGGAAGCGGGCGAAGAGCACGGCGGAGAGGGGGCATCACTCCGTATTCCAGCATGGGATGGTGAATATGGAAATCGTCTGCCCCAAGATGATTGCCATGCTGCTAAATTCCGTGGGAGTGTCCAACACCTCGGAGAAGAGTGCCAGGTACACCCGGATGGAGCCGGAGACGGAGAGGGAGCGGATGCTCTACCGGAAATGGCATGATATTTTCCTGGAGGAGATTGGCCGTCGTTATGCCAGTCGTTTTTCGGACAGGGAGATGGACAAGCTGGCTTACGAGAATGCCAGATATATGATTTCCGTTTTCTGCCAGACATCTATGGTGTATTCCCTTCCCTTTCGGAATATTTTTTACGTGATGGACTGGCTGGAGAGGATGGGGCAGAATCTGAGAGATATGCCGGGGGCATTCAACCGCCGCCTGGAGGAGGAAGTAATGTCCCTGCGTAATGGTTTGCTGGGCGCGGTGGGAGGGGAGAACTTCCACGATACGAAGAATGACTATTTCCGCTTTCTCCCGGTGCAGGCTACCGGGGAATATGATGATGACAATAAAGAGTATTATGGGGATGTGTACACCGCAAAGTTTCTGGCATCCTTTGCCCAGGTGGCCCAGGAGCAGAGGCATCGCACCACCAGGGTCAAGATCAACTTTTCCGGGGATAAGCCGGGAGAGTTTGGGTATTATGTGCCGCCCTTGCTCCGGGGGACTGCCCGGGAGGAGGAGTGGCTGGGAGACATGGAGAGCGTGGGGGAGTGCTATCCCCAGGGCATGCTGGTGTCCGTGACGGAGCAGGGACTTTTCGAGGATTTCGTAGTGAAGTGCAAGGAGCGCATGTGCGGCCGGGCGCAGCTGGAAATCATGTCCGTGACGGAGCAGCTGGTCTCCCGATTTGCTGCGGAAAAGGAGAACCTTTCGGAAAGGAATAGGAGGCGGCTGGAGCAGATTACCCGGGAAGGGAAACCCTGCGCCAGATGCTGCTATCCTGATTTCTCCTGTCGGGAAGGATGTACCTGGGGCAGCAGCGAGGCGCTTTCCCGGCTGATTTGATTTGCTGATATGACTGCGAATAGTAATTTGCTGGTCAAGGCATTCTTGACAGTGCAGGAAGTTAAAAGTATACTGAAATATTGGATAACTCTTGACTTGCAAGGGATTGGCAATACTGCGGATATGCGTTGCTTGGCGCAATATTGCATCATTTTTACAGAGCGGCGCAGAAATGAGTGTTGATAT
>CATKZA010000385.1 GCA_949841235.1 uncultured Clostridiaceae bacterium | reverse complement strand
TTGAGATGCGCCTGGCCCGGGTGGTGGAATTGTCCAAAAGGTATGAGGAATATTCTGTTTCTCGAGATGAGATTATCGCTGAGGGCAATAGGGGTCTGATGGAAGCCATGGGGATTATAGAGTGGAATCGGGGAGATTTCCTTCGGGAGGATGGCACCCTGGACAGGGAGAGGTTTTTTGGCACGCTGGATATGGAAGTGATTCATGCTATGGAGAGTTTTATAGATGGGGAGACGGCTTCAAGGGATTGGGAGCATGCCATGGTGGCCAAGGCCAATCTTCTGCATGAGGCTGCCAAGTATCTGGCAGAGGAGACGGGAAAGGTGCCTGGCGTGTGGGAACTCTCAGAGTATACCAAGATCGAGCCGGAGGAGGTTCGCAAGATTCTGCGCTTGTCTCAGGACGGAAAATAGAAATGGGAAAGGCTGCGCTGGCACCTTGTCTGCATTTGCCATGAATGGGAAAATAATTTGTTGAGAGGAAGAAGTTAGATGCTGGAAGATATCGTTGCCCCGCTGCTGGCCTGGTATGGAGAACATAAGCGGACGCTGCCCTGGCGGGAGGATAGGAATCCCTATCATATCTGGCTGTCAGAGATCATGTTGCAGCAGACCAGAGTGGAGGCGGTGAAGGGGTATTATGAACGCTTTCTGGACAGGCTGCCGGAGGTGGGTGATCTGGCGGCCGTGCCGGAGGATGAGCTGATGAAGCTGTGGCAGGGGCTGGGGTATTATAACCGGGCCAGGAATCTAAAGAGGGCGGCGGTCATGATTATGGATGACTGGGGTGGCGCATTTCCGGAGGAATATGAGGAAATCCTTCGACTTCCCGGCATTGGCGCATACACGGCAGGGGCGGTGGCTTCCATGGCCTTTGGGAAGCCTGTGCCTGCTGTGGACGGAAATGTATACCGGGTTTATACCAGGCTGGTGCGGGAGAGCGGGGACATCACCCAGGGAAAGGTGCAGAGAGCCATTCGGGAGGAAATCAGCAGAATCGTGCCACCTGATGCGCCGGGGGAGTTTAATCAGGCGTGGATGGATCTGGGAGCCGGCGTATGCATTCCGACGGGGGAGCCTTTGTGCGGGAAATGCCCTCTGGCGGAGCAGTGCCAGGCAAGGAGGGCGGGAGATGTATCCCGCTATCCCAACAAGCCGAAGAAAAAGCCCAGGAAGCGGGAGGAAAAGACCATATTCATTTTAGAGTACCGGGGCAGCTATATTTTGCAGAAAAGGCCGGATCGGGGGCTTTTGGCAGGGCTGTGGGAATTTCCCACCCAGGAGGGCCATCTGAGTTTGGAGCAGGTGGAAACCTATCTGAGGGAGTGGGGAGCCTGGGGGGAGGAAGTAGAGCTTCTCGGCAGGGGAAAGCATATCTTTACCCATATAGAATGGCATATGCTGGGATATCTGGTGCACTTGAGGGAATTGCCCCGGAAGGGGATGGAAAATCTCGTCTTGGCATCCCGGGAGGAGATCAGAAAGGATTTCAGCATTCCTTCTGCCTATGGCGTGTACTTGGAGCAGCTGATGTCGCAAGAAGCCGGGAACCGTGGCAGTCTACAAAAGTAGTGCCTAGAAAAATGGGAGAGTCCACAATATTTAGTGAAAAAGCATAAAAAAATCACAAGATATAGTGGACTTTTTTGAATCCTAGTGCTATAATCTCTTTTGTGCCTAAGAGTTGCCGTGGATGGCAATGTCTATATGGGTTTGCATAAAAGGAGGAAGAGTTTCGGATGAAGGTGACGAAGAGAGACGGGAGAATCGTTGATTACGATCGGAATAAGATTATTATTGCCATTCAGAAGGCGAATGCGGAGGTGGATCGCTACGAGCAGATGACGGAGGAAAAGATCGAG
>CATKZA010000384.1 GCA_949841235.1 uncultured Clostridiaceae bacterium | reverse complement strand
AGTTTGTCGAGGACGAATCTGATTTATTCCGGAGGCGGCCACTGCTATCTCTTGCTGGCAAATACGGAAAGAACGGCGGAGGCATTGCGACAGCTCCAAAAGGAATTTCTTGAGTTTTTCATCCGGGAATTTGATGTTTCGCTCTATGCGGCGCTAGCTTCCGTGGAGTGCAGCGCCCATGACTTGGAAAATAAGCCATCAGGAAGTTATTCCGAACTGTTTCGGAGTCTGAGCACCCTTTTGTCAGAACAGAAGTCTAGCAGATATACGGCCGGCCAGATTATGCAATTAAATCGAGGGAAGAGAGGGGATGATACGAGGGAGTGCCGTATCTGCAAGGGTGCCTCTGTCTTGGATGGTGATAACAGGTGTGCGTTCTGCTCCGCTATGGATGCTTTTTCCGGTGCCATACTGTATAAGGATTTCTTTACCGTGATCCAGGAGCGAAGGGAGGGGAGCATTCCCCTGCCGGGCGGGAGGTATCTGATTGCCCATACGGAACAGCAGCTGAAGGAATGCATGGAGCGGGATGATTATTTCGTCAGGACATATGGGAAGAACAGATTCTTTACCGGAAAATCAGTTACGACAAAGCTGTGGGTTGGTGATTACGTTCCCATGGATCAGGAGAATGGAAGGCTGGTAAAAGGGAAGACGACAGAGGAATACGCTAGGGAGGCGGAAGGGATTGACCGGATTGCGGTGCTTCGCGCTGACGTGGACAATCTGGGACATGCTTTTGTCTCAGGGTTTGATGACAAATATACCACATTGTCCAGAACGGCCACATTTTCAAGGCAGCTATCACTATTTTTCAAGCACCATATCAATTGGATTCTGGAACATGGGGAGTATGGCATGGCTGGCAGGCCATCCTGCCGCAATGTGACCATCGTGTATTCCGGGGGAGATGATTTGTTTCTGGTGGGGGCATGGAATGAGGTAATCGAGGCGGCAGTGGATATACAGCAGCAGTTGGATCGATATTCACTGGGGGCTTTGACGATATCCGCCGGAATAGGCATCTATCCTCCTAAATATCCATTGAGTGTCTGTGCGGAGGAGGTGGCGGAATTAGAGGACGCATCCAAGGGCTATATCAGTCCGGAAAATCATGCGAAGAATGCCGTCACCCTGTTTGGTGCCACATTTTCGTGGGAGGAATTCAAAGAGAAGGTGGTACAGGATAAGCTGGCAGCGCTGGATGTGTTTTTCGGGCAATCCGAGGAGCGGGGCAAGGCATTTCTGTACCGTCTGCTGGATTTGATTAGGAAGATGGATGATAAGATCAATCTGGCTCGGTTTGCCTATGTGCTGGCGAGATTGGAGCCGGATCAGGAGAAGTCCCCGGAGCAGAGGGCGGCATACCGGGAATTTTCCCGCCGGATGTATGGGTGGATACAGGAGGATGCCAACAGAAAGCAGTTAACGGTAGCGATTTATATTTATGTATATCTACACAGAGAAGGAGGCAGTGAGGCATGATACTGGAGCAGGATACGTATGTGGCGAAAGCGGAGAAGGCAATCAAGGAATTGTCCGAGAAGAAGGACAAACATGGAAAACCGGACATGGTTACAACGACGCAGATTAGGAATCTGCTTGCCATGACGGCAGATATCTACAATGAAGTTTGCATCTCCATGGAGGAGAAGCTGAGCGAAGACATTCGGGGGCGGATCAATTATCTCAAGGTTCGATGCCTTTATGAGGCGGGACGGCAGCCCTTGGTGAACAAATTTATTGAGAAGGCGCAGGTGATAAAAGTCATTGATGAAATCAAGGGCAGCAGGAAGAACTATATTTTATTTAATAAATATATGGAGGCATTGGTGGCATATCATAGATTTTATGGTGGAGATGATAAATGATATTGCCGTTAATGCTCAAAATGTATCGTTGGTG
>CATKZA010000383.1 GCA_949841235.1 uncultured Clostridiaceae bacterium | reverse complement strand
GGAACAGCAAATCAAACTGGGATATCTGGAGGAAAGCGTGCGATTGTATTATCCCTTGGAATCTCTGAATGGATTGCTGAGCGGGAAGCATTCTGGCTTGGAGATGTCCAGCCTTCTTGAGAAGTTCTTTCACGATACCAGGGAAAAGTATGGGGAGGTGGAAGTGACGGAGAAGGATGGCCGATTTTGCCTCTGTCTGCCCCCTCAGGCGGGTAAATATGTGCATGGGCATATAGAAGATTATGCATTTATTAAGGAGTTGATTGAAACCGTGGCAGGGCATGGACATACTCTTGAGGAAGTGCTGGCGGTTTTTCATAAATATTCTGATTACGTTCATGTAGAAGCGGCAAGCCATGGTGAGTTTGACTATCTGGTCTACTTTCAGGATGGCTTGCCGGATGATTTTGTCTATTGCATTAGCGCGGAGGGGGAACATGTCACCTACCACCGCTTTACGAAAACGGATTTCCAGAGTTTGGGGCTTGCCTGAAAACATTAGGCGTTGACGGAGGACAGGGCTTCCCTCACGGCGAGAGCCAGCTGGTCAACGCAGGAAGTCCCCTTGACGCCGCACTGGATTCCTTTCAGGCGTGTCTCTATTTCATCTACGGTCAGCCCCTCGCAGAGAGCGGCAACGCCTTTGGTGTTGCCATTGCATCCGCCCACGAAATGGATGTCTGTCACGATATCTCCCTCCAGTTTGAAATTAATCTGCTGGGAACAGGTTCCCTTGGTCTTATATGAATACTCCATGATAAACTCCTTTCTATTGATTATGATTTACTCCTTACATCTGAATCAATTATCCTGCGCGAATAATCAAAGACTTGATTTTCGTTGTAGTTTTACCAGATATCAATGTACAGTACAGTAGCACTCGCTATGATGGGATTATAGTTTTCCAAATACCTCTCCCAATCCCATTTGCAGAAGCAGGTCTGCATTCTTGTCAAAGGGGGTAGGCGCTTTGTTGATGAGAACGATATGTTTTCCGTGGAAATACTGCAACATGCCCGCTGCGGGGTAAACGGCCAGGGAAGTGCCTCCCACAATCATCAGATCTGCGTGGGAAATGGCATCCACGGCTCCCTCGATCGTGTCATTGTCCAGCCCTTCCTCATAGAGAACCACGTCTGGCTTGATGATGCCGCCACAGGTGCATCGAGGGATTCCGGCGCTTTCCTGAATGGTTTCCAGCGGATAGAATTGATGGCATTTCATGCAATAATTGCGATGGATGGAGCCGTGGAGCTCATATACTTTTTTATTTCCGGCGGCCTGGTGCAGACCGTCAATGTTCTGGGTGACGATTCCGGAAAGTTTTCCAGCCCGCTCCCACTCTGCCAGTTTTTCATGGGTGACATTGGGGCTGGCATCAGGATATATCATTTTATCCCGGTAAAAGTCAAAAAATTCTTCAGTATTTCTTAAAAAGAAGGGATGGCTTAAAATAGTTTCCGGTGGATAATCATATTTCTGGTGGTATAGTCCGTCCACGCTGCGAAAATCGGGGATGCCGCTTTCTGTGCTGACCCCCGCCCCGCCAAAAAAGACGATGCGCTGGCTTTCTGCCACCCAGTCTTGCAAAGTTGCAATATTTTTTACCATGTTACTCCTCATTTCTGCACTGCTTTATGGGAAGGGAGGCTTTTTGCCGGGCAGTGCGCAGACAAAAGCCATATCGTATGGGCTATCATTTTTATTGTACGTTTTTGAGAAGTAAAATGCAAGGTGGAAATAGACGTGTTTTTTCAAATATGTTATACTTTGTTACTATTCACGGTCATATCTAGCAAACAACCAAAATCATTGTGCTTGCACATAAACTTTTGGTTGTTTGCCTAGATATTGACAGTGGAAGCTGTTCATCCTATCATAAGATAGACAGAGCCGCATATGCGGTGACCGATGCCGTTAGGCAGCGGGTCTATCGCATGATAGGATGAATGGCTGT
>CATKZA010000382.1 GCA_949841235.1 uncultured Clostridiaceae bacterium | reverse complement strand
AGGGTCTCCCCCTTCTCTAGTCTCGACTTGAACTCCGAGGTCTTCGCCTTCAATTCCTCATCAGATAATTTCTCATACTCTGGCCCCATGGCCTCAATCTTGTCCACGATGGGAAGGATTCTCTTCACTTCCCTCTGGCTGTGGGTTCCAAAAATAGAACTAAATAGGCTCATATTTTCGCTCCAATCTTTCACTATTCAAAATAAGTTTAGAAAACAAACCACTCTAGAGTATAACATGAAATCTTATACTAGGCAACTTTTTTTCATACGTTCTCAATCTGCCAGTCGATGGGCTCCACCCCGTGCTCCTGCAAGAAAGCGTTTGCCTGGCTGAAATGCCTGCACCCGAAAAAGCCCCTATATGCGGACAGCGGGCTGGGATGGGGCGCCTTGAGCACCAGATGCTTGGGATTGGTCAGCATGGGAATCTTGCTCTGGGCCGGCTTTCCCCACAGAAGATAGACAATGGGTCTGTCCTGGGCATTGACCGCCTGAATCACCGCATCCGTAAAATGCTCCCAGCCCTTTCCCTGATGAGAACCCGCCCGGTGAGCCTGCACCGTCAGCACCGTGTTCAGCAGAAGCACTCCCTGATCCGCCCACTTCTTCAGATAGCCATTGTTGGGAATGCTGCACCCCAAATCCTCCTGCAATTCCTTATAAATATTTTGCAAAGACGGAGGAATCTCCGGCTGATCCTCCGGCACCGAGAAGCACAGGCCATGAGCCTGATGCACATTGTGATAGGGATCCTGCCCCAGAATCAGCACCTTCACCTGGGATAGGGGCGTAAAGTGAAATGCATTGAAAATATCGTCTGCCGGGGGATACACCACCACCCGGCTATACTCTTCCTTTACAAATTCAAACAATTCCTTGTAGTATGTCTTTCCAAATTCCGGCTGAATAGCCTCCAGCCAGTCATTATTGATCATCGCCATATCGTTTCTCCTTTTTCCAAATGCTTGGCTCTTTAGAGGTGAAGAATCCGCTTTGCGGATTCTTCGGTGTGAATAGGCAGCATAAATAACTTATGAAACGAAGAACAGTTCTGCTGTTCTTCCTGGGCGAAACCTTAGATTTTCTTGCCGGCTGATTTAGGCCGGCTTAGAAAATCTTTTCGCCTTACACACTTCTCACGCTGATGCCCTCTCCCTGCAAATACTCCTTCACCTCTCGTATTTCCAGTTCCTTGTAATGAAAGAGGGAGGCCGCCAGTACGGCATCCGCATTTCCCAGAGTAAAGGCATCCCGAAAATGCTCCAGTTTTCCCGCCCCGCCAGAGGCAATCACCGGAATAGACACATTGTCAGACACTATCTTCGTCAACTGAATATCATACCCATCCTTGGTACCATCGCAATCCATGCTGGTGAGGAGAATCTCTCCCGCCCCCAGCCTTTCCGCCTTCATCGCCCACTCCACTGCGTCAATTCCCATATCTACCCGGCCGCCATTCTTGTAGATATTCCATCCGCCATCCTCCCGCCTCTTAGCGTCGATGGCAACCACCACGCACTGGCTGCCAAACTTCATCGCAGCCTCCGAGATCAGATCAGGATTCAGAATCGCCGCAGAATTGACGGACACCTTGTCCGCTCCCTCCCTGAGAACCACTTTGAAATCCTCCACAGTGCGGATGCCTCCCCCCACCGTAAAGGGGATGAACACCGTCTCCGCCACCCTGCGCACCATATCAATCTTCGTCTGCCTGGCATCCGAAGAAGCGGTGATATCCAGAAACACCAGTTCATCCGCTCCCGCCTCCCCGTAGGCAGCCCCCACGGAAACCGGGTCTCCCGCATCCCGCAGATCCACAAAATTCACGCCCTTCACCACCCTGCCGTTATTCACGTCCAGACAGGGAATAATTCTCTTTGTAAACATCGCATTCCTCCATACATTTATGAAATTTAATAATATTCATACGCAATACCTCATGCATTTTCTCCAAATCAGCTCTCATGTCA
>CATKZA010000381.1 GCA_949841235.1 uncultured Clostridiaceae bacterium | reverse complement strand
CAGAACAGCATTATTTCCATGGCAAGGCATATGGATGCGGTGGGGGAGGTGTCGGATTACAGGACGGTATCCTATGTGCGCACGGTGGTCAAGCATGCGGCCATAGATATTTACCGAAAGAGGTATAGAGGGCATTCATCCTATGAGGAGTTGCTGGAGGGGCAGCAGGATCAATGCAATGTGGAAGAATTGGTGTGCGGAAAAGAAGAGACTAGGAGGATTGTGGAAGCCATCACAAACCTAGAGGTGGCATACCGGGAGGTGTTGTCGTTATTTTATTTAAATGAACTGTCTGCCAGAGAAATTGCCGATGTGCTTCAGAGGCCATACAACACGGTTAAGTCGCAGATTCAACGGGGGCGGAAAATGTTGCAGAATAGTCTGCTGATGGGAGGTGCCAAATGAAAAGATTGTTTACAAGGAAGGATCGCACAATTCGTGAAGCATTTCAAATATACGATTCTGCAAGAGTGCGGTCGTCAATCAGTCAGCAAGGATATGGGATGGGAAGTTCTGAAACTTCCGATACAGAGATGGATCGATATCTGGAAGGCTTTGACGAGGGCAAGATGGAGGAGCGGATTTGCCGTATGATAGAAAAATTGCCGATTGAAAATCCCAAAAGGAAGGCTAGAAAGATATGGATCTGCGGGGTGGCGGCAATCCTCCTCTGTGTGCTGGCGGGATGCATGGCCCATTATGTGAAGGAGAAGCCGGTGAGGATGACAAGGGCGTTGCAGAAAGTGTATAAGACTGCGGAAAAGCGTGCAGATGGAGTGGGGAATTGCTTTGTCACTGACGAGGGAATCATGTATCAGTGTTATTTCTTGACCGATGGCGAGGAGGATGCTTTGCAGGACAGTGGGATTCGCTATCGCAAAACAAAAGAAATCGTGGCAGATGATTATGCAGACGAATTTGACATGTCGTTTCAGACCTATTGCATTTTAGGAAGAAGGAGCCGGCAGTATATTTTGCTAAAGGATCGCAATCAGCAAATGTGTCTGGGGAAGTTTATTGGTTATAAATATTGGCGCAGCAAGGCGGCATCTCTTGATTCCAAGGATGCGGAAACAATGTATGGAATGGGAGATATCTTGGAAAAGGTGATGGACATCAGTTCCCCCGAGGATATCCGTTCCATTACGCTGGAGCGCAGCCAGGCAGTCAGCAAAGAGGAGCCGGACAAAATGGTGGCCATGTGGACTGGAGAGGAAGAGCGAAAGTGGATGCTTGATTTCTTTCAGGGAAAGAATAGAATCTGGTCTCCTGCACCCAAAAGCAAGGAAACGGCAGAGGAGAGGAAGAAGTATAGGGAAGAGGGGATGGCAATTACTTTTGAAAAGAATTTGCGCCATTGGAAGTCCCAAGTGCTTGCCCAGATACCGCAGCAGGCATATTATCTGGCGATTGAAAATCAGAATCGGGAGTTGCTGATTCTGGGGCTTCTACTGGATGGGGACCGGGCAGAACTGTGGCTGGAGCCGCTGGAGGAGTGGAGCCATATGCCACAGGAAATCGGACAATATACGCAGAAATTGGGGATATTGCCGGAGTTATCTCAGGCAGATGTAAGGAACGGGGTAATCTGCCTCTCCATAGAGGATCAGAAGTTATTGTCTAATGCCATGCGAAAAGTGCTAGAGTAAAAAAGGGAACGCATTACGTTATGAACAGTTTCCTATACAGTAAAAAAGCATGCGGTATATTGCGCATGCCTGTTCTTAAAAAAGGAGTGGCTACTGATAGAGGGAGCTATCAGTAGCCAAAATGAAAAAAATGAAAAAGAATCTATCTCAAACATAAACTCGTAAGCGTATTTTCTTGATAAAGAAATGCTTCATGATTTATCTTTATCTTATAAACTTATTATATCCATAATTTGTGAATGGAATTTGTACTAATTATAAAGTATTTATAAACTTCCGAAAGATATCATAAACTTCCCCTGTCGAGAACTGTCAATTTTCGGAA
>CATKZA010000380.1 GCA_949841235.1 uncultured Clostridiaceae bacterium | reverse complement strand
CAGTAGGAGGCTTGAAGGAAGGCGCTGCCGCCGATTCCCTGAATCTGGCAAGGAAATTAGAGGATGGGGAGCAGATTTGCGTGCTGACGGAAAAAGAGGCTGCCCGGGCAGAAAAGAAGGCCAGGCGGGAAGAGGGTGCGTCCGGCAAAGAAGCGGGCGGGGATTCTTCCGGGGGCGATTCCGGCGGGAAAGTGAATATCAACACTGCCACGGAGACAGAGCTGATGACGCTGCCGGGCATCGGGGAGGCCAAGGCGGCCCTGATTGTGGGCTATCGGGAGGAACATGGAAAGTTCTCCAAAATTGAGGATCTGATGCAGATATCCGGAATCAAAGAGGGCATATTTCAAAAAATTAAAAATAATATTACCACATCTTAGTTTAGGGGGAAAAGAGAATGGCGAGAAAAGTGTTAGTGGTGGACGATGAAAAGCTCATTGTGAAGGGGATTCGTTTCAGCTTGGAGCAGGACGGCATGGATGTGGATTGTGCTTATGACGGGCAGGAGGCTCTGGACTTGGCATCGGAGAACCAGTATGACGTCATTTTGCTGGATGTGATGCTTCCCGAATACAGTGGCTTTGAGGTTTGCCAGCAGATCAGGGAATATTCTGATGTGCCAATTATCATGCTGACGGCCAAAGGGGATGATATGGATAAGATTCTGGGACTGGAATATGGCGCTGACGACTATATTACGAAGCCTTTTAATATCTTGGAGGTAAAGGCCAGAATCAAAGCCATTATGAGAAGGGCGGGGAACCATGCTTCTCAGGGAGAAGATGTGAAGGAATGTACATATGAGGAGCTGCGGATTGATATGGAGAGCCGCCGCTGCTATATTCATAATAAAGAAATCAATCTGACGGCAAAGGAGTTTGACTTGCTGGAACTTCTGATGACCCATTCCAACAAGGTATATGGCAGGGAGGAACTGCTGAATACCGTGTGGGGATATGATTATCCCGGTGACGTGCGGACTGTGGATGTACATATCAGGCGCTTGAGAGAAAAGATAGAGGCGACCCCCAGCGACCCCAAATACATTCATACGAAATGGGGCGTGGGCTATTATTTCTGCCAATAGCCGCCAGAGGGATACGGGAGATTGGGCGGGCTGTCCCGGGGAAGGCCGGCAAAGATCAATGAGGCAGTGGCATAGGGCGGAGGTCTGTTTTGAAAGAGAAGTGGATGCAAATTTGGAATCAGCTGCGAAGTCTTCGGATACAGATATTTGCAGTGATGTTTTTGGTGGGCCTGGTGCCTGTCTTATTGTTTTCCAGAATCGTGATCAAATCTTATAATGGGCAAATTCTCTCCCAGAAAACGGATGAAGTCAAATCTTATGGCAATGTAATTTCCAATTTGATTCTCACTTCTGGCTACCTCTCTGGAAAATCTTCTTCCGATGTGGAAAAAGAGGCGGAAGAGGTGGCGAACGTCTATCAGGGACGGGTGATGATTGTGGATCAAAACTTAAAGATCATCAAAGATACCTATGATTTGGAGGAGGGAAAGACGGTGATATCCACCGAGGTCGTCCGCTCCTTCGTCACGCCGGATGCCGCTTATACTAATGAAATCGGGGATTATATCCAGCTTACCGTACCCATTGTGGCATCCCAGTCTGAAAAGGTCTCCGGCGTGATTCTGATTACCTTTTCCACCAAGAATCTGCATTTGATCGAGGAGACGGTAAACTATCGGGCTGTTCTGGTGCTGCTTGCCATGGCGGTATGCATGCTGCTGGTTTCCGCCTTCTATTCTGCCATGGTGTCCACGCCCCTGCAGAAGGTGACGGAATCCATCGACCAGGTAACCATGGGGCAGCTGGACGTATCCATGGAATTGCATACTTATTCGGAATTGGTAAAGATTTCGGATTCTTTTAACCAGATGACGGGATATATCCATGAGCAGGATGTGGCCCGGAGGGATTTCGTGTCCAATGTATCCCACGAGCTAAAGACGCCTCTGGCTTCCATGAAGGT
>CATKZA010000379.1 GCA_949841235.1 uncultured Clostridiaceae bacterium | reverse complement strand
TGTCCTTGCTTTTCCCATCTCCAACCATATTTCGGACCGAGAGTTTTCTCCTATTCTGGAAGAAAGACTTCGAGGGAACGCCTATGAACTGGCATTCTCCGTGAATTTCTACGCTGTCATTGCCGAAATCTGCTTTAGGGAGCATGTGCGCTACGCCGCCTGGACCTGCGACACCCCGCTGCTCAGCATGCTCCACCCCTCAGTGAAATACCCCACCAGCCACATTTTCACCTTTGACCGGGCAGAGTATGAGAAATTCCGCAAGCAAGGCTTGCCCCACATTCACTATCTTCCTCTGGCAGGCATGGAGGAAGGCCGCGTCCAGCCCCCTCCCCTCTCAGCCATCACCTCCCCCTCAATCAATGCCTCCCTGCCGGATTCCCGCCCTGCCCCGGGATATCTCTACGACATCTCCTTCGTTGGCAGCCTCTATGAAAAGAACCGCTATGAGGAGATGTGCCTTGCCCTGCCGGAAAAACTCCGGGGATACATGGATGCCATCCTGGAAGCGGGAAGGCACATCTCGGGGGGCGATTTCATCTCCCGCATGCTCACCGAAGACATCCTATCAGAAATAACCCGATATGTCTCTATCGAAGGGGAGGCGCTGAGTCAAGAAGCCCTTAGAATCCATTTCGAGACGGCGGTAATCGCCTACAAGATTGCCGCAGATGCCAGAATGGATGCCCTGTGGCTCCTGTCACAGTCCCACCAAGTCGACCTGTTCACCTCCACGCCTATCTCTATCATAGCAGACTGCCATATGCCAGAAACGCTCTCTCTCCACCCCCCTGTAGATTACCGGCAGGAACTGCCCGAAATCTTCCGCCAGTCCAAGATAAACCTGAACTTCACCATCCCGAATATCACCGATGGCGTTCCCCTGAGAGTATTTGACATTCTCTCCTGCGGCGGCTTCCTTCTCACCGATTGCCGGGATGCCCTGACAGATATATTCCGGGACGGACAGGACTTGGTCATCTTCCATGGCATGGAGGACATGATGAAAAAAGCAGACTACTACCTAAACCACCCTGCAGAGCGGGAAGAAATCGCCCGTCAGGGGATGGAAACGGTGCGCAGCCTGCACACTTACGATATTCGCCTCACGGAATTAAGCCGCAAGCTAATAGTATGAGACTGACAAAACAATATCCGTTAAGATAGTTGGAGCCGTTATGTACCGCATGGTCAAACAGTTTTGAGACATGTTCAAATTTTGTGCCGAATTTTGCAGCCATTGTATCGTCGACGCACAGATAAAGGGGCTGAACCTTGAAATTTTCTGGCATCTGTTTCAATGCAAGCCTAACAGCATCAGCCATAAAGCGAGAGTAGTCAGCTTTTGCATGGGAACATGCATAATAGAAAAGTCAGGGATTTTTTCGTCACCTTTGACAGAAAATGCAGGCAAAGGAAGCGGATGGAATCTGCTGATTCAATTATCGCAAATCTATTGGTCCAAATCAAACATATTACTATAGAATAACAAGCGATTGATTGGAGGAATATATATGTCAAAACAAAAATTGATTATTATAACAGGTTCTCCTTGTGTGGGGAAAACGACAGTGACACAAAAACTTTTTACTTCTTATGAAAACAGTGCCTTTTTTGATGGCGATTGGGCATGGTGTGTCCACCCATTTTCGATTGATGATTCGAGATTGCGAAATGGTGACAAAACAATGTCATTTGCGTTGTCTACATATTTAAATTCAAGTTTTGATTATGTCTTTTTTTCATCAGTGGTTGTTGTGGATAAAACAATTCGTGAAGCGATATTAAAAGATGTAACTGCAAAAGATTATTCCGTTATAGGCATTACACTGACTTGTTCCGAGGAAACTTTGCGTGAACGTCATAAAAAACGTGGGGATGCAAATGAATGTTCTTTTTTCTGGTTACATTTAAAGCCACATGAAGGCGATTATGTTATTGATACAGATCATAAAAGTGTTCAGCAAATAGTTGATGAAATGAAAGTTATTATAGATA
>CATKZA010000378.1 GCA_949841235.1 uncultured Clostridiaceae bacterium | reverse complement strand
TCTCTGGAGGATCGTGGTGAGTGCCTGCCATGCGCCGGATCTGTTTGGCACCATGCTCTGCGTGGGCGTGATGGTGCAGCTGGCAGTGCAGGTTCTCATCAATGTGGCGGTGGTGACGAATTCCATTCCTTCCACGGGCATTCCCATGCCGCTGATTAGTTACGGCGGCACGTCTGCGGCCATTATCATGGCGGAGATGGGCATCGTGCTGGGGGTGTCCCGGCAGATCAAGCAGAAGTGATGTGAGGATGCGGCGGCACTGGCAGGCCATTGCGGTCATGATGGATTGAGGGAGGAAATGCCATGCGTTGGTACAATAAACTTTTAATCGGCGTGGGAGTGCTGGCGGCGATTTGCCTTTTTATCTTTTTTGGCCTTCGGATTGAGCATGTGAAGGTGGAGGGGACGGAGATTTATTCCCAAGAGGAAATCAAGCAGTCTGTTTTTACCAGAAAGTATTCAGATAACGAATTGTTTTTCATCATTTATGAAAAATTATATGGGATTAATAAGCTGCCCTTCGTGGAAGATATCGAGGTGACCTTTGAAAATAGGAACACTGTCACGCTGCAAGTGTATGACAAGGCTATCAGCGGATGCATCAAGTATATGGGTCAGTATGTGTATTTTGACAAGGATGGAACCGTGCTGCAGAGCATGGAGGAGAAGAAGGACGGGGTGCCGGTGGTTACCGGAATCAAGTTCGGGACATTTACCGTGGGGAAGGTATTCCATGTGAAAGACGAGAGCCTTTTCGCCACGATTATGAATCTCTCCCAGTTGATTACCCACTATGCTATTGACGTGGATAGGCTTCATATGGAGGAGGAGAACGTGGTTCTCTACGCTGGAGACATCAAGGTGATTCTGGGCAAGAAGAGCCTGTATGACGATGAGATGTCGGCTCTCTCCAGCGTTTTGGACATTGCAGGAAAGAAAAAAATGAAAGGAACGATTGATTTGCAGAATTTCAGGATGGGGGATAAGATTGCCCTGAAGCAGGATTCTGGGGGGGAGAAGGAAAAGAAAGAAAAGAAATAGCAAAAAAAACATATATTCTCTTGATTATTATCAGGTAAATAGGTATTATATATGTTAGGGCAAAAAATTTATTTCATACATAATCGAAGAAAAACTGTATGATAAGATTGCGAGAGCATGGATGAAGGAGGACCCGTTGTGTTAGAAATTAAGTCAGGAAATGCAGATTATGCAGCGAAAATAATAGTGGTTGGCGTGGGAGGCGGCGGAAATAACGCCGTGAACCGCATGATAGATGAGGGAATTGCCGGAGTAGAATTTATTGCCATTAATACGGATAAGCAGCATTTGATGAATTGCAAGGCATCCACCACTTTGCAGATTGGGGAGAAGCTGACAAAGGGATTGGGTGCGGGTGCCAACCCGGAAGTGGGGAAGGCGGCAGCAGAGGAGAACAAGGAGGAGATTACGGAACTGATCAAGGGAGCGGACATGCTGTTCGTCACCTGCGGCATGGGCGGCGGCACCGGTACTGGCGCAGCTCCTGTCATTGCTCAGATTTCAAAGAACCTTGGCATTCTGACGGTTGGCGTGGTGACCAGACCCTTTACATTTGAGGGCGGCAGCCGCAAGTCAAATGCGCTTTCTGGCATTGAGTGCCTGAAAGAGAACGTGGATACGCTGATCGTCATTCCAAATGACCGTTTGCTGGATATCGTTGACCGCCGCACTTCCATCGAGGAGGCGCTTTTGAAGGCGGATGAAGTCTTGCAGCAAGGCGTGCAGGGCATTACTGACTTGATTAATATGCCGGGACTGATTAACTTGGATTTTGCAGACGTGCAGACAGTGATGAAGGATAAGGGCATTGCCCATATTGGAATCGGTACGGGATCCGGGGACGAAAAGTGTCTGGATGCGGTGAAGCAGGCCATCTCCAGTCCGCTTTTGGAGACTACCATCGAGGGCGCTTCCCATGTGATTATCAATATTTCCGGCGATGTGGCGTTGCAGGAGGCAAATGAAGCCGCTTCCTATATCCAGGAATTGACAGGAGAGAATAC
>CATKZA010000377.1 GCA_949841235.1 uncultured Clostridiaceae bacterium | reverse complement strand
GCAGTCTGCAAAAGTTCACATATTGGGCAGATAACGAGAAATTATCTGTTTTCATTTGACCGTGAATAGTAACGAAATGATGCATCAGATTTTCTGGAAATCGGCGTGCCCCTGCATCCAGATAATGCCTTTGAAACGGCGGCCGATGGCGGGTTCCCCCAGCAGGTCGCCTTTGTTGATGCATACGGTCATGAGGATGCTGTTGCAGTTTATGAGCATCTGGTATAATTCCTCCCCGGTAAATTGATTCTGTGCCAGCGTCCAATTCACGATGGTTCCAATGATGGAGTAGTGGTCTGATTCCGAGCCGTAGGGGATGAAGGAAGTCTCCACCAGGGAGTACAGATCCTCCTCCTTCACCCGGTTCCGTACCTTTACGGACAGGTCCATGTCCTCCAGCGTCAGGTCGTCAATGGCCTTCTGGTCTCCATTTTTTGCCTGGGTGATCAGGCAGTTTTTGCGCTGGGAGCGGATGTGCTGCTGCTTCTGGGTGTACGGGCTGTGATATACGCCCAAAATAATCTTGCCTTCCAGGGACAGGCCGGACAGGGTGAGTTTTGCCTTGCGAGGGGTGTTTTCCTCCGCATGGAGTTCCAGATAATCTACGGCATTCTGTAGGTAGAAAATCATGGAAATGCCCAGTCGCAGGTCATCGCACATGCCGGTAAATGCATTGGTGTCCACTCGCTTATTCACGATGACATCTTCGGAAGAGGTAATCAGGCGGCTCTCGCAGTAGGGGAAATAGTGCTGCATGTAAAAAAAGCCCCGCTGGTCATATTCCCCTCTCAGGACAATGCCTACCTGGGAGCCAAATTCCATGGCGTATTCCGTGTAATTGTGTTCCGGGGATATCTGAAACGTCCTCCGCTTGTGAGGATTGTTCATGATTTTCCCGAGAATGGGGTCAAGTTCCTGCCGGGAGTTGATATTGCTAAAGCCAATGGCCCGTAAAAATCGATGCATAACGTCTGCTTCCCTTTCTTGATAGGATTGCGAATCATGATAGCGAACGACAAAATTTTTTGTTTTTGGCGTTTGCCGTATCCTTTATATCATACTACGCAAATTGTGAGTTCGCAAGGGGGAATCACATGGGAAAAAGAGGAACGCATTGTGGCAAAAAGATGATGCAAAAAAAAGGAAAAAGTGGTATGATTAATGATGGAAAAATCATAGGATAAAAAGGAAGAGACATAAAGGATTCTATGATGATTGATTCAAGTGCAGTGGTACATATCAAGCGGAGCTTCACCGTGGCATTGCTGGTGCTGGTGATGCTTGCCGCCATATGCCAGCGGCATCTGGAGATGATGCTGTCCACATCCCTTTCTATTAAGAAGCAGATGCAGGATGGCTGTTCGGGAAGAGAGGTTTACGATTTGCTGCGGGAGATGCGCTGCTTTCCCGTGGAGGAGAAGGATGCCTGCGACTTTGAAAATGGCTATGGGGACGGGAGGACTTATGGGGGCGAGCGCACCCATGAGGGAATAGACGTGATGTCACGTTCTGGAAAGAGGGGGGAGCTGACGGTGCAATCCGTTTCTGATGGCGTGGTGGAAAATGTGGGATGGCTGCCCCTGGGAGGATACCGGGTGGGCATTCGCAGTCCTAAGGGATATTATTTTTATTATGCCCATCTGGAGAAATATGACCCGGGACTAAAGAAGGGACAGAAAGTGTATGCGGGGCAGGCTTTGGGGCTGATGGGGGATACGGGCTACGGCAAGGAGGGCACCAGGGGGAAATTTCCGGTGCATCTGCATTTTGGAATTTATCGGAGGAATCAAGGCTCAGAAGAGAGCCTGAATCCATACTATTTATTGAAAACTATTTTTCGCAGCCATATCTAGTACAGCGAATAGACAGTTGTTTTGCATAGAAACTTTGCATAGAAATAGTTGGAGGAATACAGATGGAAGTACAACTTTGGCGTGATATGCTAGCGCCATACCAGCTGGCGGTGGACGAGTTGATAGTGAAGTTTAATCATGTGAAGAACCAGTACCGGGATGCCAAAATGTACTCGCCTATTGAGGCGGTCAG
>CATKZA010000376.1 GCA_949841235.1 uncultured Clostridiaceae bacterium | reverse complement strand
CGGGCAATGATAGATTTGGCAGATTATTCAGAGGAAATGCCTCAGTCTATAGCCAGCATTGCAGCCAGACAGTCCATTTCGGATAGTTATTTAGAGCAGCTGATGGCAAAATTGAAAAAAGCGGGTTTGATAACCAGTATTCGTGGTTCCCAAGGTGGATATGTACTGGCAAAACCGGGCACGGAGATTAGTGTAGGTGATATTTTACGGGCATTAGAAGGAGATTTGTCTCCTGTGAAGTGCATGGGACTAAAAGGGGATCAGGCATGTTCCGGCAGCGGGAACTGTGTAACGAAAAATGTCTGGAAACGCATAGATGACAGTATACAAAATGCAGTGGATTCCATATATCTGAATGAATTAGTAGAAGATAACCGGAAGATGCGCCTTTATGGGAAAGAACCCGGTGCGGATTGTGATTTATAAAAAGTATTTATATAGAAAAGAGGACAAAACCATGGAAGAAAAAAGTTTTATTTATTTAGACCATGCGGCTACAACTGCCGCAAGACCTGAGGTGGTGGAAGCGATGCTTCCGTATTTTACAGAAAATTTCGGAAACCCTTCCAGTGTTTATACGTTTTCCCAGAAAAATAAAGCGGTGGTTACGGAGTGCAGGGAAAAGATAGCGGACAGCTTGAACGCAAAAAGCAATGAAATTTATTTTACTGCCGGTGGTACGGAGTCAGATAACTGGGCACTGAAAGCTGCAGCAGAGGCATATGCTTCAAAAGGTAATCATATTATTACCACAAAGATTGAACATCATGCAATTCTTCATACGGCAAAATATCTGGAAAGTAAAGGATTCGAGGTTACATATCTCGATGTGGATGAAAACGGAGTGGTAAAGCTTGACCAGCTGAGACAGGCGATCCGTCCGGAAACCATTCTGATATCCGTTATGTTTGCCAACAATGAGATAGGAACCATTCAGCCAATAAAGGAGATAGGAGAGATAGCAAAAAAACATGGAATTCTCTTTCATACAGATGCAGTACAGGCGTATGGGCAGATCCCGATAGATGTGGATGAATGCCATATCGATATGCTAAGTGCAAGCGGACATAAACTGAACGGTCCAAAAGGAATCGGATTTTTATATATCCGTACGGGGCTGAAGCTTAGGAACTTTGTGCATGGCGGGGCGCAGGAGCGTTCCAGACGTGCAGGCACAGAAAACGTTACAGGAATTGTCGGTTTTGCCAAGGCAGTCGAAATTGCTTTTTGTACAATGGAAGAACGATCCCAAAAGGAATGTATGATGAGAGATTACCTGATTGACCGCATTTTGGCAGAGATTCCATATGCAAGACTCAACGGACACAGAACAAAAAGGCTTCCCAATAATGTAAATATCAGCTTTCAGTTTATTGAGGGAGAATCTCTTTTGATCATGCTGGATATGGCAGGAATTTGTGCATCTTCTGGTTCTGCATGTACTTCCGGTTCGCTGGATCCTTCCCATGTACTGCTTGCCATTGGGCTGCCGCATGAGATTGCACATGGTTCCCTTAGAATGACAATCGGTGATGAAAATACAATGGAATTAAAATTTGCCATGATTGCGACGTTAAAACGGCTGGTACAGCTGTTTGGCCGGCGGGTGGACGAAGTATTTGAACGGGAGGCGTTTGAACGCTGGGAGAGCGAGGGAAAAGTCGAGGTGGTCTTCGAGGCCGATACCAACGACTGGTCCGCCAGCCCGGCGGTTTCCGTGGCGGAGCAGATGCTGACCCAGACCGGGAACGACGTGGATGTCATCTTCACGATGAACGACGATATTATGACCGGCATCGTCTCCGTGCTGCAGGAGCAGGGCATGGTGCGGGATGTGCTGCTGATGGGCGGCTGTGACTCCACGGTAGAGGGGCTGGCCCGCACCCAGGAGGGCTGGCAGGTTGCCGACGTGCTGCCAAACTATGAAGAGCAGTCCAAGGCCATCGCGAAAATCGCCGCCACCTATCTGGCCACCGGCGAATATCCCCTGGATATGGCCAACGGATTTACAGACAATGAATACGTGGAGGGCGGCATCCCGTCGGTCATGGTAGACGC
>CATKZA010000375.1 GCA_949841235.1 uncultured Clostridiaceae bacterium | reverse complement strand
AAAAGAGAACCCCCAGAACTGCCCCCTTGACAAATCCCTTCCCAAAGCCTGCCATATAAATCTTCCATGCTCTGCCCTCTCCCGCAGCAGCCTCGCCCTTTCTCCCGCCAATCCTCTTTTCTTTTATCTTCTGCACGATCTTCAAAGCATACCTCCATCAAACTTATTCTACAAATGTAGTCCTGCCCGCACCAACTTATCCCTGCGATGCAGTTCATTGCCAGTGGGTTCTAACTCCCCCTCCACCCTACCCCCTTCCCTGCCTGTCTCCCGAAAGACAAAAAGCGGACACAGAACCACCTTTCCATCCTGCACCCCAATCACCTCGTCCACCTCCAGCACCCTGCGGGACTTGTCTCGGAGCCTGCCCAGCTGCACCACGATATCCAATGCGGAAGCAATCTGGCTTCGGATGGCGGCCAGAGGAATATCCATACCTGTCAGCACTAGGGTTTCCAATCGGTTCATCATATCTGCGGGACTGTTGGCATGTCCCGTGGACAGACTGCCATCATGCCCCGTATTCATCACGCTGAGCAACTCACATGCCGCCGCATCCCGCACCTCTCCCAAAATAATTCGGTCCGGCCGCATGCGCAGTGCCGATCTCATCAATTCCCGAATACTCACCTCATTCTTGCCCTCCACATTGGCACTCCTCATCTCCAGCCGAACCAGATTGGGCTGGGACTGAAGCTGCAATTCCGCAGAATCCTCAATGGTAATGATCCTCTCATCAAAAGGAATGTACTGAGACAAAGCGTTGAGAAAGGTGGTCTTACCACTTCCCGTTCCGCCACTGATAAAGATGTTATATTTTGCCCGCACCAGCGTCTGCAAGAACACTGCCGCCTCTGCACTAATAGAATTGAGTGCAATTAACTTGTCCATGGAAATAGGCTGGTCTGGAAATTTCCGAATGGTCACGATGGGGCCATTGATCGCCACCGGAGGAAGCACCACATTAACCCTGGAGCCATCCGATAATCTCACATCCACGATAGGATTTGCTTCATTTACCCGGCGATTTGCCTTTGACACGATCTGCTGTATTACATCATCTAATTTTTCTGCGCTGAAAAATGTTCCGGGATAAGGCTCTATCCCCCCGTTTCTCTCCACAAATATATGATCCGGCCCATTGACCATGATTTCCGTTATCTCCCGATCCTCCAGTATTTCCTGCAAGACATCAAGTTTTCTGATAGAGTAGAAAATCCTCTGAATCAATTCCTTCTTCTCTTCCACAGACAGATAGATGGAGTGTCCCATTCTCAAGACATGGCCTTCAATGCACTCCCAGATTTCTTCGTCATTCGCATCGGCATCGCCGTCCAATTCCCCCAGCACCGCCTCCTGTATTTTTCTGTAGTATTCCTTATTCATTCTCCCCCCATGGCAACCTGATAAACCTTTTCCAACATCTCGCCGTATCCCTGCCTCTGCCATCCCCGTTCCCAAGCAACCTGCTTCATCTCCTGCGCTTTGGTATCGGGTATGGGCATATAAATCTTATCGCTGTGTTCCAAGACATATTCCCCGGCCTCCCCCAGGCAACCCACGTCAAAGACAATCTTTTCGTAGGGGGTCTCATCATAGAGGGTCTGAAAAAAACAGTGCATGTCTTCCCGATCCATCTGATGCAGGTCACGGTAATTTTCCACCGCCAAGAGATATTCCGCACGCTTTCCCTCGTGTACAAGGGAATCCAGTTTCAATGCCAGCCTCTCCTTCCTCTGCCGCAAATAATATATCACCTCCGACATGCCCCGGTAGTCCTCCCCGCCTTCCTTCTTTTTCAATTCCAAGTTCTCTAATCCATGAAATTCCTCCAAACTAACGTAGAGCGTTCGGTAATTTTCCGCCAACTCCTCTGCCAAATTGAGCAGAAAGGTACTTAAACCCCCGCCTCCAAAGGGAGAATACCCGCTGATCACCTCGCTCTGCTTATTCGCAGTAACAACCCCGCCATAGGCAATGCGATCATCCTCCGCCACCTCCTCCATAACTTCCCGCACCACTTCCTCTGCTGACTGATAGCGGAATACAAGATGAAAAGCCG
>CATKZA010000374.1 GCA_949841235.1 uncultured Clostridiaceae bacterium | reverse complement strand
CCATCTCCTTCAGATATTTGTAGAACACCTCCGCATGATGCATCTCCTGATGTGCCGTCAAGTCAAATACCTTCTTGATCACATACATGTCATTCTGCATGGCCAGTTCCGCCGCAAAGGTATATCGGTTCCTTGCCTGGCTCTCCCCGGCAAACGCCTTCATCAGATTTTCCTTCGTCTTGCTCTCACTCAGATTCATACTCATTACCTATCCTTTCTGGTTTTTATAGAGTATGGCTCAATACCGAACATTTTATTCCACAAAAAGGAAATATTATGAACAGGAAACAACTAGCAATTAGGTATTAGAAGATTTAACACAGTTATCGTGGGGATATGATACAGAGTATTAGAGTATTCCGGATGGAAACGAGTGTTGGATTTTATAGCCGATAAATGTGGCGATTGCGAAACCAGAAAAAGAAGCCATCTGATCCACACCAGACAGCCTCTCAAAAAATTCGCTATTCACATTAGTACTTGCGTTTGCGAGCAGCCTCAGACTTCTTCTTGCGACGAACAGAAGGCTTCTCATAATGCTCTCTCTTACGAATCTCCTGCTGGATACCAGCCTTGGCACAATTTCTCTTGAAACGACGCAAAGCGTTATCCAATGTCTCGTTCTCTTTTACAACAACATTTGACATAGTCTCACACCTAACCTCCCCTCAGTTGTAGATTATGCTCCAATACACAACTGTATAGGGTAATATTTTACTATGGAAGAAGATACTCTCTCTCCCATACGCACAAAATATATTATAACATAATTTGGCAAATAGTCAACCACTTTTTTGTAATATCATAAAAAATATCTCTTCATTACCCATTTTCTCAAGGAATTTTTGTTCCTATCATCTCATTGACGAAGGAACTGCTTTTCACGGTCAGTTCCACCCAGGCAGGACGAAATCCGCTTCTGATGGCATTGCGGACAGATTTGATATTTGACCAGGCGGCACAATAAAAAGGAACTTTCCCCCTCTCCAGAATTGCCAGAGCCAATCGGCTGGTAAGGGCTGACGCAACGCCCTGTCTGCGGTATTCCGGCAGCACGTCTATCCCAATCTGCCACATGGCCTCGCAGTCTGCCGAACAGGCAGCAAGCCCCACCAATTTCCCGCCATCATATGCCCCCATGCCCAAGACATCCAATTCCTTCCGCTTCTTGCATAGCGCATTGCTCCATTCCTCCGTGTAAAGATTCTCGAAATCGCCCTGATGCATTATTTTCAACGCACAAGGACAGTCCTGCGCAGTCAAATCCTTTAAGTCCGGCAAAAAATACTCCGCCATAAAGCACGTCAGAAGCCCCTCCTCCTTCATGGCATCATTCAGAACATGCATATTGGGTGTCTCAAAGCAATGCTCTGCCGGGAATCTGCTGATATATTCCCCAACGATGCCACGGTACTTTTCATTGATAGATGCCACAATATTATTTCCATAGGAAATCAGATCGCAGTCAAAGGGAAGCGCCAGATATTTTCTTGCATGGGGATCTGCCGCTGATGTGACAATGATATTTTCTTCTCGCAAAAAATCCTCCGGATTACAGTGGGCATCCACTGCTGATTGTTCCATGGCAATGGATAGTATCTTTTCATTGGTAAAGTACAAAGCAATCACCTCACATAATGCATGCCAATACCTCTTTTTTTGGCCTTACTCCTTCGCCACCACTTCCCCCTGCCGCTTATAAATGCTCCCCTTGGGAATATACCCTCTCGTCATAGACAGGGGATACACATTGGTATTGCTGCCAATGACCGTTCCCGGATTCATCACCGTGCCGCAGCCCACCTCCACATAGTTGCCCAGGATGGCCCCCATCTTTTTCAGCCCGGTCTCGATGGTCTCTCCCTGATAGCGGATGGTCACATTGGTCTTATCAGACTTCACGTTGGAGGTGATGGAGCCCGCCCCCATATGGGACTTGTATCCCAGAATGGAATCCCCCACGTAATTATAATGTGGCACTTGCACATTGTTAAATAAAAGCACATTCTTCAATTCCGTAGAGTTTCCCACCACGCAGTTCTCTCCAATAATAGCATTTCCCCGGATGAA
>CATKZA010000373.1 GCA_949841235.1 uncultured Clostridiaceae bacterium | reverse complement strand
ATCATTGGTAAGCTGGCAGAAGCCAATGATTTAAAGGGTATTATTGACATTGCTGACTTCAATAGTGAGGAATTGGGAACAGACAAGGAAGCGGTAGACAAACTCTCTGGTCTTGTGGAGATTTTTCAGAAACCAGAGCTGGATTTTACTAACAATCGTGCCGGTGGCGATGATATTTTGGGTGATGCCTATGAATTTTTGATGCGGAAATTTGCACAGGATTCCGGTAAGAGTAAGGGGCAGTTTTACACTCCCGGCGAGGTGTCCCGCATTATGGCAAAAGTGATTGGTATAGACAAAGCCACTGACCCCAGCATGACAGTTTATGATCCGGCCTGTGGTTCCGGTTCTCTGCTGATTCGTGCAGCGGATGAGGCACCCTGTGAGATTTCCATCTATGGGCAGGAAAAGGATAATTCTACCGCCGGTTTGGCCCGTATGAATCTGGTTCTGCACAACAAAGGCGCCGGTGTCATTGTCGGTAATAAAAGCACCTTATCTGCGCCCCAGTACAAAGACGAAAACAATCCTGAATTATTGAAAACTTTCAATTACATCGTGGTTAATCCGCCGTTTTCGGATAAGTCTTGGATGGATGGCATTACCATTCCTGATGTGTACGGTCGATATAGTGAAGCAGTGCTGGGCGTGCCGCCGGAGAAAAATGGCGACTATGCTTGGCTGCTGCATGTTCTGAAGTCTTTGAAATCTAACGGTAAGGCGGCGATTATTCTGCCTCATGGTGTGTTGTTCCGTGGTAATGCCGAAGCAGATATTCGCAAAAAGATTATTGATCGGGGCTATATCAAGGGCATTATTGGTCTGCCCGCAAACTTGTTTTATGGCACGGGGATTCCTGCCTGTATTCTGGTGCTGGACAAGGAAGATGCCGCAGAGCGCACTGGTATTTTCATGATTGATGCCAGCAAAGGCTATGTAAAGGACGGCAATAAGAATCGTCTGCGGGAGCAGGACATTCATAAAATTGTGACGGCTTTCCTAGCTATGGATGAATCGAATCCCAAGTATGCCCGGTTTGTACCTAATGAGGAAATCAAAGTTACAAATGAGTACAATCTGAATATCCCGCGCTATATTGATAGCAACGAGCCAGAAGATTTGCAGGATATCAATGCCCATCTGAACGGTGGCATTCCAGAAACAGATGTGGATAGTATGTCTGCCTATTGGGCGGTATATCCCTCTTTGAAGGGAATCCTTTTTCAATCTTTGCGTGAGGGATATTTACGTCCGGCGGTGAGCAAAGACGAGGTTGTTTCCATCATTACTTCCCATCCGGAATTTATTTGTCATGCTGATTTGGTAGATGACGCTTATTCTCAGTGGAAAGAGGATGTCATGCCGGATTTGATGGGACTAAATCGGGAAATCTCCCCAAGAGAACTCATTAGCAAGATTTCTGAGTTGCTTTTGTCTGATTTTGCGCAGGTGTCGCTTTTGGACAAATATGATGTTTACGAAGTGCTGATGGAATATTGGGCAGAGACCATGCAGGATGATGTGTATGCTGTTTGCTATGACGGCTATGAGGCTGGGCGGGAAATTGCGTATGAGTATGTGACCAAAAAGAAAAAGGAAAATGGACAATCTATTGAGGTTAAAACCGATAAAATCAAGGGCTTTGAGGGTACGCTTCTCCCCAAGGCGTTGATTGCCGCACACTTTTTCGCCGAAGATGTCAAGGCACTGGACATTCTTCGGAATCAAATGGATGAAGTATCTGCCAAGTTGGAAGAATTGGTAGAGGAGTATGGGAGCGAGGATGGGCTATTTTCTCAGTTGGATGACTTGAAAAGAGCAACAATCAATGCCCGCATCAAAACGATTAAGAAAGATACCTCTGCCAAGGAAGAGCTGGCAGCATTGCAGGAGTATATGGAGATGTTGGATGCTGAGAGCAATTACAAGAAGGCAATTAAGCAAGCAGAAACTGATCTTGATACCAAGTTAGAGAAGAAGTATCCCAAGTTGACACTGGAGGAGATTTGTCATCTGTTGGTGGAAGAAAAGTGGTTTGCCGCCATTTACAGTGGAATTGATGCCATTCATGAGGCA
>CATKZA010000372.1 GCA_949841235.1 uncultured Clostridiaceae bacterium | reverse complement strand
GTTTATGCGAAGGATGCTGCCACGGGGGAGTATGTCGGCTTTACCGGCAATATGTCCGGCATGATTATCCTGGAGTACATTTTATCCCAGCGAAAGGCGTTGGGGACATTGCCGGAGAATGGCGCGGTGGTCACTACGATTGTCTCAGGAAAGATGTCCCGGGAGATTGCCGCAGATTATGGCATGACGCTAATTGAGACCCTGACGGGATTCAAGTATATCGGAGAGCAGATCAAGTATTTCGAGGAGGGGAAGAAGGATTATGAGTTTGTCTTCGGGTACGAGGAGAGCTATGGCTGTCTGGTGGGGACGCACGCCAGGGATAAGGATGCGGTAGTTGCCGTGATGGCTCTGTGCGAGGCGGCGGCTTACTACAAGAGCCAGGGCAAGACGCTGTGGGACAGGATGAAGGAACTCTTTGAGAAGTATGGGTATTTTCGGGAGGAACTTTGCACCGTCACGCTGAAAGGGCAGGATGGGGCGAAGAAGATCAAGGAGATGATGGAAAATGTGCGAGGCGACATTCCGAAGGATATCGGCGGGCTGATGGTATTGCAGTTCAGGGATTACCTGAAGGATGTGGTATTGGATTGCGTCACCGGGGAGAGAGGTTCCACCGGACTTCTGGCTTCGGATGTGCTGTATTTTGAACTGGAAGGAGGGGCATGGTGCTGTGTCCGCCCTTCAGGAACTGAGCCGAAGATTAAGTTCTATATTGGCGTGCGGGGCAAGGATGAGGCAGATGCCAAGAGGCGGGCCGGATCCCTGAAAGCCGCAGTAGAGCAGATGGCAAATTGATGAGAGGAGGATCATGCCATGAGCGGGAAGATGATGCAGAGTGGAACTGTGGTTCAGCGCACATTGACGATAGATCAGAAGAAAAAAAGGTATCCCATATTATTTTTGCAACCTGTATTAAAAAGTATGATTTGGGGCGGGGAGCGTCTGAGGACGGAATTTGGCTATGATACCCTGGAAAGCCATTTGGGGGAATGCTGGGGCATTTCCGCTCATCCCAATGGGGATTGCCGGGTATTAAACGTAGAGTACAGCGGGAAGACCCTGTCCCAGCTGTGGCAGGAGGAGCCGGGCTTCTTTGGCAGATACCGTAGTTCCCGCTTTCCCCTTCTGACGAAGATCATTGATGCGGAGAAGGACTTGAGCATCCAGGTGCATCCAGATGATGCCTATGCCGGCGAGAGGGAAGGAGGCTCGCTGGGAAAGATGGAATGCTGGTATGTGGCGGACTGCCCTCCGGGGGCGGAACTGGTGGTGGGACATCATGCCGCCACCAAGGAGGAATTGGAACAGATGGTGGGGCAGGGGAAATGGAAGGAATTGCTGCGGAGGGTTCCCATTGCTCCGGGAGACTTCATCCAGATCAATCCGGGAACCATCCATGCGATTACTGGCGGATGCCTGATTGTGGAGACCCAGCAGAATTCCGATATCACCTACCGCCTTTATGATTATGACCGCAAGGTGGATGGAAAGCCCAGGGAACTCCATATCCGGCAGAGCCTGGACGTGATTCAGGTGCCGTCCCCGTCGGTGGCGGATTCCGTGCAGCATACCCAGACGCAGACGAAAAATTATTGGAAATCTCTGGTGGATTGCCAGTATTACCAGGTGTATAAGCTGGAACTGGCGGGAAGCCTTACCTTCACCCACAATGAGACCTTCTTCAACGTGACGGTGGTAGAGGGAGCGGGAAGGGTTGACGGCATTCCCGTGGAAAAGGGGGAACATTTCATTATCCCTGCGAATTATGGCAGAGTGAGAGTGGAGGGGGATATGACCCTCCTGGCATCTGATGCCAAGGATGCATAGAGGAATAAATAGAAGTCATCTTTTGAGGTGCTTTTAAATGAACAACGCCACAGCCTGATGATTATCGAGACTGTAGCGTTGTTCTTTTGCTGCTTGCAGATCACGCCCCTGTTACTGCGAGAGGTTACTGTTTACCGCTCAAGTTATCTTCCAATTTTTCTACAATATGAATCAAATCACGAAGATTGCCCTCTTTTTCCAAATGATTTCTGAAATGCAGCATTGCTTTATAGTAGCTGATTTTATCAGGTATCAAATCATCAACAACCCCCGGATATTGTTCTCTGAGATTATCC
>CATKZA010000371.1 GCA_949841235.1 uncultured Clostridiaceae bacterium | reverse complement strand
GATGTTATCTCTGTATTTGAAATGTTGAAAAGAGGATATGGTTTGAGATGGGCAGCAGGGAACTGGCATAATGTATTCCCATGAAGGGCGTTTGGACATCGCCAGTGCTTAAAGGGCGTAGTTTGCCCTTTTATGCACTGCTGCGTATGTCCGCCGAGGCGAGAGCCGTTCCTGAATGGGAAACTTATGCCAGTTCCCTGCGTCAGGGTGGTCAGAGGAATTCATTCTGCGCAGAGCCTGTTTGACTTGTCAGGGAAAATATGGTACGCTCTTTCTGTTGCATTCATTGACAGTGATCTGGCTGAATTCGGCAGTTCGGCCAGGCGAGAATGGAGGAGCAGATGAAGGTAGGCATTATTTCTATCAACGCCCACACGAAAGTTTTGAATTTTGCATCACCATTGCATTCCTATGCCTTCCAGCAGTTTCTGCTACAGCATGGGGTGGAGAGCGTGATTATTGATTATAAGCCGAATTATTACGGAGAATACAATCCCAGATACCCATATTTTTATCATAAAAAGCACCCTATGGAAAATAAGAAGAAGCAGAAGGCTGCGGAGCATAAATGGCTGAAGCTTTTTTTTGCCCGCAGGCAGCGATTTGACAAATTCCAGCGGTTTATTGACAAATACTATGTCACCACGGAGCGGTGCTACAACCATGAATTGCTGGACAGGGAGGATCTGAGGCTGGACTGCTATATCTGCGCTACGGACGTGATTTGGAAGTGCAATAAGAAGGCGGGTTTCGACCGGGGATTCTTTCTGGCATGCGATTCCATGAAGGGAAAATATAAGATTGCCTATGCGGCCAGCAGGGGTCCCGTGGTGGAACTATCGGAGGAGAAGAAGCGGGAGTTTCTCGGCTACATCACCCAGTTCCAGCACATTTCCGTGCGGGAGAAGAGTTTCGGGGAGTATATCTCTTCCATCTCGGATATTCGGCCTGCCCAGGTGCTGGACCCGGTGCTTCTCCACGAGAAGGAATTTTATGAGCCAATTATAGAGAGGCCCAGGCGGAAGCGGGGGTATGTGCTGCTCTATGTGGTGATGGAGAGCGCCGTGCCGTTGATTGAGCTGGCGGTGGATTTTGCCCGGAAGCGGGGGCTTGAGGTCATCGAGCTGAGCGAGAATCTGGGGGATGCCAAGATTCCGGAGGGTACCCGCCACAAGGTGGTATACAATATAGGCATCGAGGAATGGCTGGGGTATATGGATGAGGCGGAGTATATTTTCACCAATTCCTTTCATGCCACCTGCTTTTCCATTTTATTTCACAAGCAATTTTTTGTGGGAAAGAGGAATGGGGACAAGATCCTTTCTGTGATGGAGATGTTCGGGCTGTCTGACAGGAGGGTGGAGGATTGCTTTCACGGGAAGGAATATGTTGCCCGGGATATTGACTTTGCGCCAGTGGACAAGCTGCGCCACGGATATATGAAGGAATCGGAGGAGTTTATTCTGGGAGCCCTGGAGGATGCCAGGAGGGCGATTGACGGAATGGAGGAATAGAGAGTATGGTTTACGGAGTGATTTTGGCCGGGGGGAGCAGGAGGGCTTCGGAGTCTTCTGACGAGCCCATGCAGTACCAGGTGGTGGGAAATAAGCCCATTCTGGTGCACACGGTGGAGAAGTTTCTGCTCTATGGAGGAATCGACCGGATTCTGGTTTTGTGCCAGGAGGCTTGGATCGCGCCTACTCGGGCACTGCTGCAGAAGCATTTGGGCAGGGGAATGGAAGGCATAGAGGTCATTCAGGGGGGCAGTACCCGGAATGAGACGATTATGCGGGTGATAGATTACATTGACAGTCTGGGAAAGCTGGATAACGATACGCTGATTGTCACCCACGATGCCCTGCGCCCCTTTGTCACCCGGCGGATGATTGAGGAGAATGTGGCGGCGGGGAAGAAATACGGCATGGTGGATACGGTGATTTCCGCTACGGACACCTTGGTGTTCAGCGAGGATGGAACCAATATCGCCAGCGTGCCGGATCGCGCCAATATGTATCAGGGACAGACACCCCAGACATTTCGGGCGAAGAGGCTGCGGGAGTGCTACCGCCAGCTGACCCCGGAGCAGCGGGATATCCTGACGGATGCCTGCAAGATCTGCCTGTTGC
>CATKZA010000370.1 GCA_949841235.1 uncultured Clostridiaceae bacterium | reverse complement strand
GTGACGCTCACACCAATCGCCAGGGCAGAGGCCGACACGGCAGCGATGGCGGCATCAGACGTCATCAATCCCCGCTCCGTCATGCGCAGCAACAGAAAAGCCGCCAGCACCACCACCGGAATAGACACCCGCAGCGGAGCCACGTTGCATGCCAAGGCAATGCACAGCGCCCCGTAAGATACATGGGATAGCCCATCCCCGATCATGGAATATTGCTTTAGCACCAGGCTCACCCCCAGAAGGGCGGCACAGAGGGATACCAGGATTCCCACGATAAACGCCCTCACGATAAAGGGGTATTGAAACATTTCTATAAATATATGCATCTTTTCCTCATTTCCGCAGGTTTATATTTTAAACCCCTGCTGTATGATCATTCTTAAAACACTATAGACTTGCATAACTACAACAGCGTCTATCCTTCCACATGCTATCGAAACATCTTCGCCAGCTCTGACTCCCGATATTCCGAAGTACTGCCATAGAAGTAACTGCCATCATTCAAATGGAGTATCCGATCAGCCTCCTTGACAGCCATCTTCAGATCATGGGTGACCATCACAATGGCCATTCCCTCCTTGTGAAGCCTGCGGAGGCTTTCATACAGGATTGCCGATGCCATGGGATCCAATCCCGTCACCGGCTCGTCCAGCACCAATATATCCCTGGCAGCGCATAAGGCCCTGGCCAAAAGCACTCTCTGCTGCTGTCCCCCGGACAAATGGCCATAGCAATCTCTCCTAAGCCCCTCAATGCCCAGTTTCTTCATGTTTTTCAAAGCCCTCTCCCTCTGGACACGGGAATAAAAGGGAAGCCTGCCTCCCCCATTCAGAAAGCCCGACATCACCACCTCCATGACACTGGCAGGAAAATTTCTCTGTGCCTGGGTCTGCTGGGGCAGATATCCCACCGCCCCGGAGCGAATATTCTTTCCCAGTTCCACCCTCCCTGCCACCGGCTTCAGAAGTCCCAGAATGGTCTTGAGCAGGGTGCTTTTCCCAGAACCATTCTCCCCCACCACGCATACATATTCTCCGGGACGCACCTGAAAATCAAAATGCTCGATCAATGGGCTGCCATCATATCCCAGGCTTGCATCCCTACAGCAAATCAAATCATTTTCCATAGAATATCCATACCTTTCCATTACCTGCGGCATTCCAGCCGCAAATCCATATTTTATATACCATGCAGGCAGCCCTTGCCGCCCCACTCCATATGCCATCGGTCAAAGCAGTCTACAGCCCTATCCGCCGAACCGGATTCTTTGATATAAATTCACTCGCCCCACCCGATGCACCAGAACAAAGTTCTCCAAAAAAGCATCCTCAGGGGCCACGGCGTTGCGCTGCCGCTCACTATTCCCCACATACACGTAATCCACGCCATACTTGTCAAACAAATCCATATTCCCAGGATTGGCATACATGGCCGCCACATCCCGCTCAATGGCAGCAAAGTCCAATCCCTGAGAATGCAGAAAGGAGGGCGCGCCACAGACAATATTTCTTCCCGTTAGGGAAGCCACTCCATTATTGTACCGGGTATCCGTCAGAATCACATCTTCCGGCTTGGTATTTTCTTCAATGTATTTGCACATTCTCACCTCATCGCTACCGTACAGCTGATAGTCAGAGACCATCTCCCTTCCCATGGACAGCACTGCGGAAATGCAGCTGACAAAAAGGATCGCTGACACCAGAATCACATTTCCTCTCTTTCCCCTTTTTTTATGGCAAATCTCAATCACATAATCCGCCACAAACATGCACAAAAATAGATAGGCAATGCAAAGCAGCTTATCGTTATCATGCTCATTTGGCTGAAAAGCAATCAACTCCGCCAAGCTCCAGAGAAGAAATGCCGGCGCCACCATGGCATAATTGCGGGTGCGGGTAAAAATCAGCGCCACGATGCCAAGAAGCCATACGAACCCCATATTTTTCAGATAAAATATCAGATAGGTATCCGAGATATTCCCCCAATTAAAATGCCCCCGAAAAAACTGCTCTCCCTGCGCCTGAGAAAATGTCCAGAAAATCAGCTGAGGAAGGGACAGAAGGAAGGCAATCCCCAAGAGAAGGCCCCAGCTCGCCGCCAGACTATCCCTCCCCCTGCTCCTCCATCCCCGGATGGCAAGCACGCCGCAAGTCACTGCCG
>CATKZA010000369.1 GCA_949841235.1 uncultured Clostridiaceae bacterium | reverse complement strand
GGGAAGGATGGAGAAGAAGAGGGAGAGTACATGCAGTATTTTGGCGACATGCTCAATGAGCAGTATGCCAATATGATTGTGGAGAGTGGTGGAACGGGACTGGCGCAGCAGTTGTATGATTCCATGAAAAGAACATATCAGGTATAGGGATATATAGGAAAAATAGTAATTCGGGACTACTGTTTATGATGCAGTAGTCCCTTTGCGCTTTGACGGGAGGAAAAATACCATGGAATTTGAAGGTTTTGTGGAACGGATCACATTCCGAAATGAGGAGAACGGATATACGGTGCTGACGCTGGTAAAGCCGGAGACGGAGCAGGAGGAAGAGCAGGAAGAGTGCTGCGTGGGGTGCTTTTCCTATGTGGCGGAGGGAAATTACCTGATTGTGAGGGGGGAACGGATTGAGCATAAGAAATATGGCCCCCAGATTCAGGTGACCGATTACGAGGAGAAACAGCCGGAGGATACGGTGGCGGTGGAGAGATATCTGGGTTCCGGCGCCATCAAGGGCATCGGCCCTGCTCTGGCGGCACGGATTGTCCGCAAATTTGGAAAGGATACTTTTCCTGTGATAGAGAGGGAGCCGGAGCGTCTGGCGGAAGTGAAGGGAATTAGCCAGAAAATGGCGGTAAGCATTGCGAATCAGTTCCATGAGAAGGAGCAGATGAGGCAGGCCATGCTATTTTTGCAGGGATATGGCATTTCCATGAACCTGGCGGTAAAAATCTTTCAGTTTTATGGGGAGGAAATGTATGAGGTGCTGCGGCAGAATCCTTACAGGCTGGCGGAGGATATTTCCGGCGTGGGATTCAAGATTGCAGATGGCATTGCCAGGAATGCGGGATTTTACGCAGATTCGGAGCATCGGATTCGGGCGGGGGTGCTGTATACTTTGCAGCAGTCCGGCACCCAGGGGCACTGCTACCTGCCGGAGCAGGAATTGATTCACGCCACGGCGGAGCTTCTGGCCGTGGAGCAGGAACTGGTATCCAGGCAGATAGATTCCCTGACCATGAATAAAGAGGTTCTCATAGAAGAGGTGGGGGAGGAGAGAAGGCTGTATGCCAGTAATCTCTATTATATGGAAATGAATTGTGCCAGAATGCTTCTGGATTTGAATTTATCCTATGAGGTGGACCAGGCGCTTCTGGAAAGGCGGGTGCGCCGAATTGAGAAGAGCCAGGGGATTCTGCTGGATGAATTGCAGCGGGATGCGGTGTACCAGGCGGTACAGCACGGCGTGACGATTATTACCGGAGGGCCTGGCACGGGAAAGACCACCACCATCAATACGATTTTGCAAGTGCTGGAGGAGGACGGCATGGATGTCTTGCTGGCAGCTCCTACCGGCAGGGCGGCCAAGAGGATGTCGGAAACCACCGGATGGGATGCCCAGACCATTCATCGCCTGCTGGAACTAAACGGGGGTGTGCAGGGAGATGACAAGGGGGGGATGCATTTCGAGAGAAATGAGCTGCAGCCCCTGGAGGCGGACGTGATCATTGTGGACGAGTTCTCCATGGTGGACATCTATCTGCTCCATGCCCTTCTCAAGGCCATCGTGCCGGGGTGCCGGCTGATGATGGTGGGGGATGTGAACCAGCTGCCCTCCGTGGGACCGGGAAATGTATTGAAGGATATGATTCAGGGAGAGTTCTGCCATGTAGTGCGCCTGCATCAGATATTCCGCCAGGCGGCAGAGAGCCAGATCGTGGTCAATGCCCATAAGATTAACGGGGGCGAGATGATTTCCCTGGACAATAAGAGCCGGGACTTCTTTCATCTGGAGCGTGACAATGTGACAGACGTGACCAATGTGGTGATCCAGCTGGTGATGAAGAATATGCCGGGCTATGTGGATGCCACGCCCTATGATATTCAGGTGCTTACTCCTATGAGGAGGGGAGAGCTGGGTGTGGAGAATCTGAATCAGGTATTGCAGGGGTATATTAATCCCAAAACCCCGGAAAAAAAGGAGCGAGAGTTTCATGGCGTGCTTTTCCGGGAGCGGGATAAGATCATGCAGATTAAGAATGACTATCAGATTGGCTGGAAAAAGAGAAACCGTTTCGGGGACGTGTACGAGGAGGGGACGGGAGTCTTTAATGGAGATATCGGCACGATTCTGCGGAATTTGGAATTGGAAGAGGTGGTGGACGT
>CATKZA010000368.1 GCA_949841235.1 uncultured Clostridiaceae bacterium | reverse complement strand
CATTTTTCGTATCTTCCCGACCCAGTTCCAGATATACCGTCACTCCCGGAAAAATCACCACATCCCGCAATGGCACAAAGGGATATACTTTCTTCTCTTCCTGTTCCATCTAAACATCCTCTCAACAAAAGGTGAAAGTTACCTACTCGTCAAAAGAGGCTGTCTCATTTGACAGCCTCCCAATTATTTCACAAAAATCAGGCAATTTCGCCTTCCTTCTTCTGATCCTTCCCAGGAAGCATCTTAACCTCATCATTGTACAAAACCAATTTCGGCTGCTCCTCCCCCACCACCGACTCCTTGGTGATGATGCACTCCCTGACGTCCTCGTCCGACGGCACCTCAAACATGGCATCCATGGTGACATTCTCTATAATGGCGCGCAAGCCCCTGGCACCAGTCTTTCTT
Source organism: uncultured Clostridiaceae bacterium (assembly GCA_949841235.1). GTDB lineage: Bacteria > Bacillota > Clostridia > Lachnospirales > Lachnospiraceae > Butyribacter. The sequence continues at coordinate 1,759 of CATKZA010000368.1, read as the reverse complement.
TGGAAGGATCGTTCTGCCACGGCCCTGATGGCCTCCTCCTCGAAGGTCAGCTTCACATCATCCAGTTCAAAAAGCTTCTCATATTGCTTGGTAATGGCATTCTTCGGCTCCACAAGTATCCGGTAAAGCGCCTCCTCGTCCAGCAGATCCAACGCCACCGTAACCGGAACACGGCCAATCAATTCAGGAATCAGCCCGAACTTCACCAAATCCTCCGGAAGCACCTGCTTGAACAGTTCTCCCACATTGTCCTCCACCTTTTCCGACAGTTCCGCATTGAAGCCGATCGCCTTCTTTCCGATTCTGGAACCGATAATCCCGTCCAGTCCGTCAAAGGCACCGCCGCAGATGAAAAGGATATTCGTGGTGTCCAGCTGATAGAATTCCTGGTGGGGATGCTTCCTCCCCCCTTGGGGCGGCACGCTCGCCACCGTGCCCTCCAGAATCTTAAGGAGCGCCTGCTGGACGCCCTCCCCGGACACATCCCTGGTGATGGACACGTTCTCCCCTTTTCTGGTAATCTTGTCAATCTCGTCAATATAGATGATTCCGTGTTCTGCCCTCTCCAGGTCATACTCTGCCGCCTGGATAATCTTAAGCAGGATATTCTCCACATCCTCGCCCACATACCCAGCCTCCGTCAGGGCTGTGGCATCTGCAATGGCAAAGGGAACATTCAGAATCTTTGCCAATGTCTGAGCCAGAAATGTCTTACCCGAACCGGTGGGGCCAAGCATCAGAATATTGCTCTTCTGTAATTCCACATCTATTCTATTCTTGGATAGCACGCGCTTGTAGTGGTTATAGACCGCCACGGACAGCACCTTCTTCGCCTCTTCCTGGCCAATGACATAATCATCCAAGAATTCCTTGATTTCCTTGGGCTTCAAAAGGTTGATTCCGATGCTGTCATCATATCTCTCACCCATGCTTCCATACTCTTCTTCGATAATCTCAGAGCACAAATCAATGCACTGGTCACAGATATAAACCCCCGGGCCGGCAAGCAATTTGTGTACCTGATTCTGCGACTTCCCGCAAAAAGAACACTTCAACTTCGATTCATCTTTTTTTCCCGACATGGCACCCTCCCGTTTCCTAATTATTTCCTATTTGCGATTACCTCGTCAATCAGTCCATAGGCTTTTGCCTCCTCAGCAGACATATAATGATCCCGCTCTGTATCCTGGGCAATGACATCCAGCGGTTTCCCCGTATTATCCGCAAGAATCTGGTTCAGACGCTCTCTAGTCTTTAAAATCTGTTCCGCCACGATGCGGATTTCCGTTTCCTGACCTCTGGCACCGCCGGAAGGCTGATGAATCATCACCTCGGCATTGGGGAGAGCCATGCGCTTCCCCTTCTTCCCTCCTGCCAGGAGGAATGCGCCCATGCTTGCCGCCAATCCCATGCAGATTGTGGATACGTCGCATTTCACATAATTCATGGTATCATAAATGGCAAATCCCGCACTGACAGAACCGCCAGGACTATTGATATACAGAGAGATATCTTTGGACGGATCCTGGGATTCCAGAAAAAGCAGCTGGGAAACCACCAAGCTGGCAATATCGTCATTCACCTCTCCCGACAACATGATAATCCGATCCTGCAACAGCCTGGAATAAATATCATAAGAACGCTCCCCGCTGCTGGTCTTTTCAATGACATATGGAATGCTATATCCCATCATGCACACCCCCTTCAACGATAGTGTTATTTTTCAACTGCGGACTCCACCACGAATTCAACCGCCTTC
>CATKZA010000367.1 GCA_949841235.1 uncultured Clostridiaceae bacterium | reverse complement strand
ATATATCTAAATTGGGTGATGAAAAAATGAGCCGGATAAGGCGGCAGAATATAGGTTTTGTTTTCCAGTTTTATAACCTTATCCCCAACTTAAATGTAGAGGAAAATATCATGCTTCCTCTTTTGTTAGACGGAAAGAAAATGCGTGACTATAAAAAGCCGCTGACGGATATTTTAGAAATTGTCGGTTTATCTGACAGGAGAAAGCATACGCCCCGCGAGTTATCCGGCGGGCAGCAGCAGCGCGTTGCAATCGCCCGCGCATTGATTGGCAAGCCGCAAATTCTGTTTGCTGATGAACCAACAGGAAACCTTGACAGCCGCACCGGGGCGGACATTATGAATTTATTACAGGAGATCAACCGGGAAAGCAGGCAGACAATTATCATGGTTACTCATTCGCCGGAAGCCGCAAAGAGCAGCAGTCGAATTATTACAGTGAGTGACGGAATGATTGCATAACTATTTCATTAACCAAACAATAGAATCCACGCACTGCGAGGATTCTATTGTCATGAATAAAAAAGCTATCTGCCGCACGACGGCATTGCCACATGGTGGCAAAAGAAAAAAAGCCGTCGTACAGCAGAGGTATTTTCACGCGCCTGTTCTTACACGGCGGCTTTTGAGAAATCGAAGCCGCCGTTTCTTTTTATTCTCTAAAGAAGTGATTGCCTTTCTCTAAAGATACGGCGGCTGAAGGAGGTAGCCGCCATGAAATACAAGATATACCGGCAAGGTATGACGGTCTTTGACTTGTCAAAAAAAGCCCGTCCGCCGCCGGGGAGTATTACGCCCTTGAATATGAACTATTTAATCATTTAGTGTGTAATTAGTGTCTGCTGATTAAGCAGACACTACATATAACTCCTCGCAGAGGATGCTCCTATATCCTTACCAATTCATATTCATCCGTGCCAAGACCAATCTTCTTCGCATGCTCCAGACAGGACTCCCACTCCGTATCCGGATGGGTCATATAGAAATGGTCATGCCCCTCATGGTTTCCAAGTTTCTCCAGATTCTCTCCCAGCACGCTCTCCTGCACCGGAGCCATCTCATTGCACAAATCCGCGCAGGCCCTGTCCAATGCCACCGGGTCAAAGGATGCCAGCATGCCCACGTTGGGAATAATGGGGATATCGTTCTCCGCATGGCAGTCGCAGTTAGGAGACACGTCGCAGATCAGGGACACATGGAAGCAGGGACGATCCTTGCAGACAGCCAGGCTGTACTCCGCCATCTTGTAATTCAATACGGCGATGGAATCGCCAAAATCCGCCTGAATCGTATCCTTCGGGCAGACTGCCAGGCAGCGTCCGCAGCCCACGCACTTTTCATGGTCAATGGAAGCCTTTCCATTCTCAATCACCGGCGCACCGTGAGCGCAGATACGGATGCAGGCTCCGCAGCCCACGCAGTCATCTCCCACGCTGGGCTTTCCGTCACAGTGCTGTTCCATCTTGCCCGCCCGGGAGCCACAGCCCATGCCGATATTCTTCAACGCCCCGCCAAATCCCGCCATCTCATGGCCTTTGAAATGGGTCAGGGAAATCAGTACATCCGCATCCATGATGGCATGGCCAATCTTCGCCTCCTTCACGTACTCCCCATCAATGGGAACGATGGTCTCATCCGTCCCCTTCAGGCCATCGCCAATAATCACATGGCAACCCGTCTGATATGGAGAAAAGCCATTCAGATACGCCGTCTCCAAGTGATCCAGCGCATTTTTCCTGCTGCCCACATACAGCGTATTGCAGTCTGTCAGGAAGGGCTTGCCCCCCAGTTCCTTCACATAGTCCGCCACCACCTTGGCATAGTTCGGGCGCAGGAATGCAAGATTGCCATACTCCCCGAAATGTATCTTTATCGCCGCATACTTGTCCGTAAAGTCAATCTCCTCAAACCCCGCAGTCTTCATCAGCCGATGCAGCTTTTGCAAAAGATTTTCCTGTCCCGTTGCCTTAAATGAAGTAAAGTATACCTTTGACTGTTCCATAATCGATTCCTCCTCTACATATGATGTTGGTGCCAGTGTTGTACTAGCATCATTATATCTTTCCCACCCCCTCTTTGTCCATCAATTTTTTCCAAAAAAATGACATCAGATGATATGATTAATCATATTCAGGGCGATTACTAAAACAAGTCAGAATCCTGATGCAAACTCATTG
>CATKZA010000366.1 GCA_949841235.1 uncultured Clostridiaceae bacterium | reverse complement strand
GACCAAGGGCGTTCTGCTACAGACGAAGCGGCATACCAGAATTTGCGCCCTGATGGGAATTAAGTCCGTGGTGTATGCCGTGAATAAGATGGATTTGGTGGATTATGAGGAAACCACATTCCGAGATATCGAGGCTGGCATTCGCCAGATGGCGGCGGAATATAATTTCCACACCCAATTCATCATTCCGGTGTCTGCCACGGCGGGGGACAATGTGACGGAGCATTCCAAAAGGATGCCCTGGTATCATGGCAAGACATTGCTGGAATATCTGGAGACGGTGGATGTGGCCGTGGGAGAGGACGAGGGCTTCTTCTATATGCCGGTACAGAGAGTGTGCCGCCCGGATAGGACGTTCCGGGGATTTCAGGGAGAGATTGCCGGGGGCGAGGTTTGCGTGGGACAAGAAATTGAGACGCTGCCTAGCAGGGAAAAGGCAAAGGTGAAATCTCTGTATGTATTGGATCAGAGCGTGGAGAAGGCGGGGAAGGGCCGTCCCGTGACCGTGGAACTAGATCGGGAAGTGGATGTGTCCAGAGGCTGCGTGCTGCACAGCGAGGGAGACATTCATCTGGGGAAATTATTCTCCTGCCGTCTGCTCTGGATGGATGACCAGAAGCGGGTGGCGGGGAAGAATTATCTTTTGAAGGTGGGCACGAGAATGGTTCCTGCCACGCTGATGAATATTAAGTATAAGATTGACGTGAATGAGGGAACGCATATTCAGTCGGAGCGCATCTACAAAAATGAGATTGCCGTGTGCGATATCGCCTGTTCCGAGCAGATTGCCTTCGGGGAATTTAAGAAAAATAAGGCATTGGGCGGATTTATCCTGATTGACAGGGTGACGCACATGACTTCGGCCTGTGGCGTGATCAGGCATCCTCTCCGCCGGGAAGAAAATATCGTATGGCACGAGATGGATATCAACCGAAAGCTTCGGGGTGAGCATATGAACCAGACGCCCAAGACCATCTGGCTCACCGGCCTGTCCGGCTCAGGAAAGTCTACCATCGTCAATGAACTGGAGAAACTGCTCTTTGCCCAGGGCCGATATACCATGGTTCTGGATGGGGATAACATCCGCATGGGGCTGAATAAGGACTTGGGATTCCGGGAGCAGGATCGGATTGAGAATATCCGCCGGGTGGCAGAGGTCGCCAAGCTGATGAATGATGCGGGGCTTCTCACGTTGGTTTCTTTCATTTCTCCCTTCCGCAGGGATAGAGAGAGGGCAAAGAATATTGTGGGGGAGGATCATTTTATCGAAATATATATCCGCACGCCTCTGGAGGAGTGCGAGAAGAGGGATGTGAAAGGGCTGTACAAAAAGGCCAGGGAAGGGAAGATTCCTAACTTTTCCGGGATTTCCAGCCCCTATGAGCCGCCTGTAAATCCGGACATCATATTTGACACCACGGGAAAGAGTTTGGAGGAATCCGTGACCAGCATTATGGAGCAGCTGGAGAAGTATTTATAATAACCCCTCCGGGGGATGCGCACGATATGGCCATTCAACCCAAGATGGGATGGATGGCCATCATTTGCAATGAAGAGATTATTTTGCCGTACAGGACGATGCGGGAAAATTCCATTGTGCATACGTCTTACAGTCCATTATCCAGCAAATCCTGGACATTTTGCTCAATCTTGCATGAAATCCTTTCCAGTACTTCAAACTCTTTTTTGGTAACGCCGGAAAAAATCTTCTCGTCCAGTCTATTTTTTGTCAGGCGCAATTCCTCCATCATAGGTTTTGCCAATTCCGTAGGGATATAATGGATATACCTTCGGTCGCGCTGATCCGGCACTGCCTCCAGGTATCCCTTCGTGCACAGTTCGTCCAGGACATGGGACAGATAACCTTTATTCATGCTGAGATATTTTTGAATGTCCTTTGCGGTATTCTCTTCTGATGCCTTGTCCAGATAAATGAAAATATTGAGTTCCGTATTTTTAATGCCATACTTGCTGCTGACGGCATTAAGCTGATTGGCGATAAAATTCTTGAATTTGTTCCCAATCATAAACTGTTCCATCTTGTCTCTCATAATGACTCCCCCCTTGGCGCACCTTTTCTAAAGCAATCCCGCCAAAACATCAACGCATCCTCGGATTCCCAGTGTCGTGCTGTCCAGAACGATATCATAGTTGTGGAAATCATCCCACTGCTTTCGGGTGTTCGCCCGGTAATAATTTGCCCTGCGC
>CATKZA010000365.1 GCA_949841235.1 uncultured Clostridiaceae bacterium | reverse complement strand
AATCCGGGCAGCCTCATTGCCAAGATACCACTTTCTGCTTTTCGTGCTTTGCCTTGCCTCCCTCGCCACCTGCCCCCTCTCGGAGTGCCAATTCTCCTGTTCCGCCATCAAGGAAGCAGCCAGCAAGATGGTGCGAAGCATCCCCTTGATAGAGGTTCCCGGCACATAGGGCAGACCATAACTGTCCTTCTGAAAATCCAGAATCTGTATCCCCTTTCCCCTCTCCATCAGGAAATCCCCACAATCCAATTCGTACTTCATCCAGCGCTGATATTCCTGCATGGAAATATTATTATTCCTCAGCCATGCATTTAAGTAAGTTCTACCATCATATAAGAGATATTCTGCAAACTTCATTCCCAGACCTTTTTTTGCCAATCCTTGATAAAGCCGATTCGCATCCGGAATCAGCACCCTTTTCTTGTGCGGAAGGAAAATATACTCCTTCTTTCCCAGCGTCTTTCCCGACCCTACATGCACCGGGCTTGCCGTGCGCAATACCATCTGATAGGTTTTCAAATACTCCTTCATTCTCCCCGCCTCCCTTCTATAGCGTCCAGAATATCGGCTTCGCATAACGGTACACCGGATGCTTGCCCCCATCTGACACATCGTAGATATCTCCCTGGAAACGCTGCACAAAGCAAGAGCCCGCGCCAAACAGAAAAATATCCCGCTTCTTTCTGTACTCCGGCGCATAATCAAAGGATGCCACGAAACCGCCCCGCTTCTGCACCTGGTACTGCGCATGGCGCAAAGTCCCTTCCATCTCGCTTTCCTTCGGGAGCGAAATGCTCAATGACATGTAAGCATCTCCCTCTCTCTCAAATCTTTGGGAGTCTAATTCCCGCATATTCTTTATCTCGAATCGTCCCAGTCCCGAAGACCTCTTTCCGCCAATGCCGGAGAATGACAGGGAGTCCAGCAAATCATAAATTTGATCCTGATCTGCTTCATCCGCTAGCCCTACTATGAAATACAGTCCGCAATCATGATGAAAATAATATACGCCCACATGGTATGGCTCCGTCTCTTCCCTTCCATGAATCGCCGCAGAGGTTTTCAAATACCGCTTTCCCAAATCTCTCAGCTTGTTTTTTTCATAAATCGGATCCAACTCTCCCCGCATATACTTCCCCATATCATCCATCGGGATATGCGTCAGCGACTTGTACGCCTTTTTGATGCCGGAATCCCCCTGATGGTCGGAAGTCTCCACCCTCTTCATGGGTTTTGGAAGATAATGCGTCTCGCCAATATAGGGAAAAGCATCGGAGAAGAGAATCCCGCCGGAAGCAGCCTTTTGATACAGCCAGCCCGCCAACTCCTCCCCACTCTTCAATGCCTCGATGTACAGGGCGGAGAAGAGGGTATCGGCCGAAAAGGAATACCTGCTCTCGTCCAGAGACTTTTCCCCGAAATGCACCCCCGCCGGAAAGCGCAAACTATACATAAGATACTTCACCTTATCCTCCTCCCATCACTGCCCGCATGCCAAGATTTCATTACATTGGCCTATCACATTCTCATCAATATCCCCGACAACGGCAGATGCCTCCAAATCAGTAAATTTCACCTTTCCATAGCCTCTGGAACCATTTCCTCCCAGATAATCGTATTGGAGCAGGCGGAAGCCCTCTGCCAATACCTTGAAGTCATCCACCACGCCCTCTTCATCCATCAATTCATAGACCAAATCCAAGTCAAATTTCGCTCCCCGGATCACTCTCTCAATCTGTCTCGGATTCGCTACAGCCGTCAAGCGGTTAATCGAATTTTCAAATTTCACCTCCGTCAGGCCCTGCACTCCGCTGGCATATAGTTCCTCCCTATTACTCAATGCCATATCAGTAAACAGCAGCCTCCCCCTGGGAATCATTCCATCAATCTTCTTTGCCGTGCCAAAGAGTCGGATAATGCATTCCGCATCCTCGTCCGGGCTTTTCGGCATCCCCTGGCTATACTGCCTTGCCAGCAGCGTGCGCAGTTTTCCCTTGAGGGAACTGCCCGGTATCATGGGCAGATTCGTCCCCGCATCTCTGATCACCGGCGAATCCACCGCCCCAATGGCCGCAAATGCGGAAGAACCTCCGATATGCATCCCTGTCACAACCTCCAGTTTTCCGGTAATCTGTATCTTTCCAAACATGCTATCCTCCTCCTAATCAGTCTTTTCCACTATAAAATCTACGATGACCACCAACGATACATTGTGAGCATTAACGGCAATATCATTTATCATCTCAACCATAAAA
>CATKZA010000364.1 GCA_949841235.1 uncultured Clostridiaceae bacterium | reverse complement strand
CCCCAGCATCCAAAATCAAATTACTGCGTCACAGGATTGTATTTTTATGACAAGTCAGTGGTGGAGAGGGCGAAGCAGGTGAAGCCATCTCCCAGGGGGGAATTGGAAATTACTGATCTGAATCGGATGTATCTGGAGGATGGCTCTCTGGATGTGGTCACTCTGGGCAGGGGATACGCCTGGCTGGATACCGGCACCATGGATGCGCTGGCGGAGGCATCGGAATTTGTCCGGGTCATCGAGAACAGGCAGGGCATCATGATATCTGCCGTGGAAGAAATCGCTTTTAAAAATGGCTGGATTGATGAGAATACTCTGCTTGTGGCTGCGGAGGAGTATGGAAAGTCCAGTTATGGGAAACACTTAAAGCAAGTTGCTGAGGGCAAAATATTATATTAATACGTTGTTACTACGCAGCGGGTCTATCTCAGGATGGGGAGAATGGCTGTGAATAGTAGCGATTCATGAGAGAAGGAGAGAGAGAATGAATATTATCGTTACTGGCGGTGCCGGATTTATTGGTGGCAATTTCTGCCATTACATGACAAAGAAATATCCGGAGGACAAGATTATCTGCATTGACAAATTGACCTATGCCGGAAATATGGAGACGCTGGCTCCCATCATGGACAAGGAGAATTTTCAGTTTTTCAAGGCGGATATTGCGGACAGGGAGGCGATTTATCAGATTTTTCGGGAGACCAAGCCGGACATCGTGGTGAATTTTGCGGCAGAGAGCCATGTGGATCGCTCCATCACCGACCCGGAAATATTCCTGCGCACGAACATTATCGGTACCAGCGTGATGCTGGATGCCTGCCGGGAGTTCGGCATTACCCGCTATCATCAGGTGTCCACGGATGAGGTATATGGGGATCTGCCCTTAGACAGGCCGGATTTGTTCTTTACGGAGGAAACGCCGATTCACACGTCCAGCCCCTATTCTGCTTCCAAGGCTTCTGCGGATTTGCTGGTACAGGCATATGCCAGGACGTATCACATGCCCTGCACCATTTCCCGCTGCTCCAATAACTATGGCCCCTATCACTTCCCGGAGAAGATGATTCCCCTGATGATTGCCAACTGCCTGAACGACAAGGAATTGCCCGTGTATGGAAAGGGAGACAATGTGAGGGACTGGCTCTATGTGGAGGATCATTGCATTGCCATTGACCTGATTATTCGCAAGGGTACTGACGGGGAGGTTTATAATATCGGCGGCCACAATGAGAAGACGAATCTCCAGGTGGTAAAGACCATTCTGAAACAGCTGGATAAGCCGGAGAGCTTGATTACTTATGTGACGGACCGCCCGGGACATGACAGGCGTTATGCCATTGATCCGACGAAGATTCACAAGGAATTGGGCTGGCTGCCCGCCACTCCTTTTGAGGAGGGCATCAAAAAGACAATCCAGTGGTACCTGGACAATCGCAGCTGGTGGGAGAATATTATCTCGGGAGAGTATGCGGATTACTACGATAAGATGTACTCCAATCGGTAAAGGGTTGTCTTGGCACCCGAACCTGTATAGGGAAGCACGTATTTTGCCCCTTGGAAGAACGCCGGTTCTGCGTTCTTCCAAGGGGCAATCGTCATTTACTCAATCAGGTATCTGCTTAATCCGGTAGAACTCTTGAAAAATCCCTCGGATGGTCTGCTTCTTTCTGGGGAGGGTGGTGGCGTTCACGGAATCGGTGCGGTACAAGATGGATTCTTCCAGGTTGTCTGACTGCATTTTGATTCGCTTGATTCGGTGGGCGGCACCCGTTCCCCGATTTTTCAGCAATTTATCCAGAGAGTCATCCTCCTTGATCACAGCCATATCCAGCTGCCCTTTTAGGAAATCTTTGACTAAATCCTCCGGGCTTTCGTATTCTTTTCGGATGACTTCCACTTTCTTAAGCCCTGCTTTCTTTGTGAAAAAGGGATTGCGGGTCAAGTAAAGGGTTTCCGGGTTTTTCCGGGCCATGTAGAAGGCTCCTGTTCCAAGAAACTTTTCCTGTGTCAGTGAAACAATCTTGTTCGCCTGCCCTTTCTGAAACCCGAAGCTGTGATTTCCATCGTACAGTGATTTCTCCCCATAGGACTCCAGGGGGAGAACCCAGAAGTCGCATATTTTCTCTATGGGACTTTCCCCGGCAAGCACATGGATTTCTACTGTCTGCTCGTCCACCATGCGGATGCCTGATACGGAAGTGACGGAATCCTTTCCCGGCTGCTTCAAGAGTTCTCCCAATGCCATCCGCTTTGCCTGCTCGCCG
>CATKZA010000363.1 GCA_949841235.1 uncultured Clostridiaceae bacterium | reverse complement strand
CGTTGCCGCAGAGCCCACTGCACCTGTCGTAAACGAAGCAAGCGATTCTACAGGCGTAGCAAACCCTTCCGATACGGTAGCTACCGGTCCGGCCATCGATGTTCCGACACCGGAGCCGTCTCCTTCTGCCACGCCTACCGCATCACCATCTGCATCTCCTTCCACTACCCCGGGAATCGTGAATCCGCCCCAGACGCCATCCATTTCCCTAATCAAAGGGGGCAATAAGAGAATCAAGATCTATTGGGGAAAAATCTCCAATGCAACCGGCTATAAAATATACTATAGCACCAGCAAGACGGGTACTTACAGCCTGATCAAGACCATCAAAAGCAACGCCACCGTAAAATACGTAAAAACGGGGCTGACGCAGAATAAGACATATTATTTCAAGATGACTGCCTACACCAGCGAAAACAACATCGTGGCAGAGAGCGTATACTCCAATATCGTATCTGCAAAAACCGGAGCCATCGGCGCAACTTCCAAAACTGCGAAAACCTATTCCAGCAAAGCAAAATTCAAGGCATCTCCCGCCTACAAGAAGTATGCCGCGCTGTCCAAATACAGCACCTACAGCAAATCTTTTCCCATTCCAGGGATGAAGACCACCAATGTAGGCGGATTTGCAGCAAAGAAAATGATTCCCCAGGGAATCTGTCAGGCTGGAGGATATTATTTAATCTCTGCCTATGATTATTACGAGCAGGATGAGACTGTCATCTACATCATGAACCTGTCCACCCACTCCTATATAACCACTCTGGTGCTTCCCAACAAGGCCCAGGCGAATGCCCTAGCCTATGACGGAACCAACGTGTGGGTATCCAAGGGCAGCAATATAGCATATTTCCCCTATTCGGTGATTACCTCCGCAGTAAATAGCGGCTCCAGCTTCACCACCCTCAGCGATTACACCGGATACATGAAACTGGACGTAAAGCCACAGGTACTGGCATACAATGACGGCATCCTCTGGGCGGCGGCAAATAATTCCAGTTCCTCCAGCAATATGTATGGATATCAGATTAGCAAGAGCAATGGAATGTGCAGCCTGACCAAGAAATACCGCATGTCAATCCCATCCAAAGTGCAGGGAATCACCTTCGACAAAGAGGGCTATATGTACATGACCAGAAGCTACCGCACAAATTCTTCCCTAAGCGGCTATGTATCCCAGATTCGTACCTATAAGCCGAATCTGGCCTCCCCTAGCAGCAAGGGAGGCGTGGGAAAAGGAAGCATCATCAAAAAGAGAACTCTACCCGCCATGGCCGAGGGCGTGACAACATACGGCAGTTATGTATACGTGCTGTACTCTGGTTGCAAATACACCAAGTGCAAATATAAGGTTGACCGGGTAATTGCAACGAAAAGAACTCATTTACAGCAGTAAAAAAATATCGAAATGCCATGAATGTTTCCTATAAATAATAGCAGAAAAGCCATAATCCCCTAGCAGGGATTATGGCTTTTCCCATATACCCGGAAAACTCACTGAGACAAAACATATTAAGAAAATATGTAAACGACAAAAATTTTTGTCCTTTTATATTAAAATATCTGTCAGACCATTTTCTGTTTTAGCAAACCGTGATATAATAAACATGTCTTTCTGAAAGCATCTCAAGATTCAAGCAGCGATCCCATTTTGAGAGGGGATAAACATGAATAATGCACAGATCGGGAAAAATCTGGAGACACTGCGCCTAATGCATGGGCTCACCCAGTCAGAACTAGCCGAGGCAGCAGATGTCACCACCAATCACATCAGCCACTTGGAAAGCGGCTCCAGTGGCATCTCCTTAAAACTAATTCTGAAAATATGCCGAGTACTAAAGACAACCCCAAATGACATTTTGTCAGGAGAATACGAAACATACGACAAAGACGATGGCCATACGCTTTCATTAGACCACCTTGAGCCATCAGATATAGACCTGATAGAAAAGATTGCACATTTTCTGAAAAACAAAAGTTAGATCGCTCCGAATCGAAAGGTTGTTTCAGAAAGACTGCCTGCCCCTCTTGGATGCTTGCATCCAGGGGGGGCATCCTTACATTGATCTTTCTATGCCCTAAGTTTTTTCTCCATTCCCTGCTCATATTTTGTTACTATTCACAGTCAAATGAGAGCAAGGATAATATCTTGTTATCTGCCCAACATGTGAACTTTTGCAGACTGCACAGCATAGGTTATTGAAGTTTTTTGCTCCAAAGTTTTGAGTGGCATCCGAAAAAGAAATCATGGACCCGCCGTTAGA
>CATKZA010000362.1 GCA_949841235.1 uncultured Clostridiaceae bacterium | reverse complement strand
TATCCTACGATACTACTTATCCGATTTCCACCAGGACGGCGGTAATATTGTCCTCCCCGCCATTCCGATTGGCCTGGGAAATCAAAGTTTCCCCCGCCTTTTCCAATGTATCACTATGCTTCAAGATATATTCCATATCATCGTCATCTAACATATTTGACAGGCCATCGCTGCACAGGAGAACCAGATCCCCCGGCCTGATAGGGACTTCAAAATAATCCGCGCTGACCATTTCCTCCGTGCCCAAGGCCCTTGTAATGATATTCTTCTGGGGATGCACCCTGGCCTCGCTCTCAGTGAGGTTCCCGTTCTTCACAAGTTCCTCCACCAGAGAATGGTCATCCGTAATCTGCCGGATTCCGTCCCGAATGAGATACAGCCGGGAATCTCCGATATTGGCCACATACATCTTATCCCCCTGGCAAGTGCAGGCCACCATGGTGGTACCCATCCCCTCGTACTCCATATGTTCCACAGACTCCTGGTAAATGGCCGCATTGGCTCTATTTACCGCCTCCTCGAATATGGTCACCGGCGTGGCGTGCCGGGTCTGTTCCACGGAAGCAATCATCTGCTCCACGCACAGCCTGGACGCATGGTCTCCGGCCTTATGTCCCCCCATCCCATCTGCAACAATAAAAAGATTCCGGAAACTACCCACAGCATCTTTGCCACAATAAAAATAGTCCTGATTCATGCTTCTTTTTCTGCCAACATCTGTCTTTGCATATGCATTCATGTAGTTTCCCTCCTTTGTCGTTTATTCCTTAACTGGCCGCAGGCAGCATCAATATCACTGCCCATTTCCCTTCTTATAGTACCATTTATATGATTTTTTTCAAGTATTAATTTAAATTCCTCCACCCGATTCCTCCGGGAGCGCCGCCCCATCCTGCCCTCCACCGGGTTCAGGGGAATCAGGTTCACATGGCAGTTCATCCCCCGCAGAAGGCCGCTCAGCTCCTCTGCATGGCCGGGGGAATCATTCTTTCCCTCCACCATGCTGTACTCAAAGGTAATCCGCCGCCCCGTCTTCTCTAGGTAATTCCTGCACGCCGCCAAAATCTCCCGGATGGAATACCTCTTGGCCACAGGCATCATCTCCCGGCGCAGGCTGTCATTGGGCGCATGGAGGGAAATGGCCAGAGTAATCGTCAAATCTTCTCCTGCCAGCCTGCGGATCTGCTCCACCAAGCCGCAGGTAGACAAGGTCACGTTCCTCTGGCTGATATGAAGCCCCCGCTCGTCCGTGAGCATGCGAATCATGGGAATCACTTGGTCATAATTGTCCAAAGGTTCCCCGATGCCCATGAGAATCACATGGGACACCCGCTCCCCCGTCTCCCTCTGAATCTCATAAATCTGATCCAGCATCTCAGAGGTGCGGAGATTCCGAACCAGGCCTCCCACCGTGGAGGCACAGAACCGGCATCCCATGCGGCATCCCACCTGGGTGGAAATGCAGACGCTGTTCCCATGCCTGTACTTCATAAGCACGCTCTCCACCACATTGCCATCGTCTAGCTCCATCAAGAACTTGGTGGTTCCATCCTGCCTCGACACCTGCTTTTGGATTATCGTGGCACCGCGCATGACGCAAGTCTCCTGAAGCCTCCTGCGAAACTCCTTCGAGAGGTTGGTCATCTCCTCGAAGGAGGATGCCAGCCGCACATGCATCCACTCATATAGCTGCCTGGCGCGGAAAGCCTTCTGCCCCATTTCCAGGACAACCTCCTCCAGCCCGGCATAATCCAGGTTCTTAATATCTAGTTTTTCCTGATCCATACTTCCCATCTCATTTCGTAATTGATTGTCTATTCCCCCTGCATGGCATGACAGTACAACGAATATGCCATATGCGGCGATCTTCACATTCCAATCTATTCACGGACAGTTCCTTTTTGAAAAAGCGCCACGAAAAATCCATCCAGAAGCCCTTCCCGGGGAAGGATCTGCACATAGCCCTCCGTTCCCGTCCCTCCCCTAAGCCGTTCCGGAAGAAGTTCCTCCATAGATATCCTCCCGAGGGGAAGATGCTCCTCTATCCATGCCACATTGTCCTCATTCTCTTCCCTGGCCATGGTGCAGGTACTGTATACCAGTCTTCCGCCGGGCTTTACATACCGGCACAGCGTCCCCAGACTCTCCCGCTGCAATGCGGCAAGCTCCCGGATATCCTCCGGGCTGGTCTTATATTTGATATCGCATTTCTTTCCGATGACGCCCAGGCCGGAGCAGGGCAAATCCGCAATCACCACATCCGCCCTCT
>CATKZA010000361.1 GCA_949841235.1 uncultured Clostridiaceae bacterium | reverse complement strand
ATAGTCTGCGTTCCAGTAAAGTTTCAGGCTGCGCAGGATATACCAACCGAAGAATGCCAGAAAGGCAATGAGGGAGGGAACGCCGGTCTGGACGGCGATTTGCAGATACATGCAGTGGGGCCTTGTGATGAGCTCCCCGTTATGGCCTGAGTTATAAAGCCCTACGATATCGTCATTGGGGAAGGCAATGATGAAGGTATCGGGGCCGGAACCCAGGAAGAAATATTTTTTCAGAAGGGGCAGGGTTCTGGACCAGATATATCCTCTGCCGTTTGCCAGATGGTAACGCTGGTCCAGGAATGCCACGCCATCGTGCTTCTTTTTGACGTGGAAGAAGGAATTTCCCCCTCCTTTATAATAGTAGGATTTGTCTCCCTCAAATATCTGATTGCTGAACGTCCAGTCCTTGGTAGTCATTTGCTCTGCCCCGTCAATGATCTCCATCCTGCTGGTGGTCACCTGGAAGCCCTTGAAGGTATCTTTGGTAAACTGACGGAAGGAGAAGGGGAAGCGGGGGTCTGTAATGGTGTTTGCCGCCTCGCCCTCCCCGGGAGTGAATGCCACGGGATTTCCCGACTGGTCCGTGAGCTGGAAGGCAAGAATGCCGTCTTCTCCGGCTTCCGCAGTGATGTGCAGTTCATTTCCCTGATAGTAGAAGGTGACATCCTTGTCGCAGGAAATCCCCTCCAAGGCATAAGTTTCCTTTTCAGAGTGAAACATGTTCGCCATACGGCTCAGCAGCACGTTGTGGCTCAGCGCGTTGGCTCCGATAAATCCCAGGATGGCTACAGCCACCGCAGATGCCGTGATGATCCAATTCTTCAAGAATACTTTTCGCATGCAGAGAAGCATCAGAAGGAATGTGGCGGCAAGAGCCAGGATGCCGGCCCTGGACTGGGAGGCGAAAAGCACCACCAGGAGAGTCAGGGAGAGAACCCCGCAGAAGATGCGCAGTGCCAGCTTCCCTGCATGCATCAGCAGTGCGATGATCAGCGGGACTGTCATTGCCACATAGTAGCCCACGTAGTTGGGGTTGTACAGGGTCAGGTAGACTCTGTTGTCTTCAAAGGTGCTCTTCGTCTGCTCGATATAGCTCTTATCCGTGAAGATCAGGTTCCGGATAAAGGGGAGATTGAGGATGTCGTGGCCTAGCATCTGGGATATGCCGATTACTGCCATGATGGTGATGCCGCCAAGGAACCAAGGCATCAGCCGCCGGATGGCCGCCTCGGAATTGAGGACGTAGAAGGCGAAATACACCAGAAGCCCGTATCCCAGCAGAATCCAGACGGATTCAAATTGCGCATAAATTCCCACCAGGGAAAAATGCTTATCCACGGAGGCCAAGACAGAGAGGAGGCACAGCCCGCAATACACCAGCAGAGGAATCAGCATCTTGTCCCATAGGGGGGTGATTTCTTCGGAAAAGACCATGAATACCATAAGGAAAATGATTCCTATAAAAATAATATATAGCCAGGTGGTTTTGGCGTGCAGGAAGAAATCAATTGCGGAGAGAGGGCCGGAGTACCAGTCGTAATCCGTCAGTCCCGGTTCGTATTTGTACATATAGACAATTAGCGGAATCAGCGCCAGCACTGCAATCAAAGGAATCAGATAGGCGATGGGATACTTGGGTTCCCTCGGGGATGGTTTCTTCTGAGCCATAATTTACCTCATTTCTGCGCTGCTCTTTCTGCGTATAGCGCAATGTTCGTGTCGCAGCGCAGACACAAACTTGCACCGCCACAAACATAGTCCGTGGCGTGAAGAATTGATTTGCATTTTGTGATGCATTTTTACACTTCCGAACATGCCTGCATCGCAGGCACAAACAATCAGTGAGAAGAATGCTACAGCATTTATGCTGTTTTTTTGGCATTCTTCCGGTGTGTAACTTAGAAGTTCTTAGCCTGCGTCTTTTGCTGGCTTAGAATTTTCTTTACACACTCAATACACCATCATAACATATTTGAAAAGCAAAAGGAATAGGATAAAACTTTTCTTTCCAGTTGACATAGATTTATCAAGTGATTAAAATAAAATTTGACATGGGAGCAGATCTGAGAAATGGAGTGTAGAGAAATGGAGAAGTACGATGGCGGAAGGGAAGAGCTTGACAGATATTCTCTTCGGGGAAAAGTGTTTAACCAGATTCGCGAGGAGATTTTGGCGGGAGATTACCAAGAGAGGGATGAACTGAAAGAGGCGGCAATCTGCAAGCGGCTGGGGGTATCCCGGACGCCGGTGCGGGAAGCGCTTCGCCAGCTGGAGC
>CATKZA010000360.1 GCA_949841235.1 uncultured Clostridiaceae bacterium | reverse complement strand
TCTCCTTTGGGTAGTCCGTGACGAATACCGGACGCTTAAAAAGTTTTTCTGTCAGGTATCTCTCATGTTCTGTTTGCAGATCGCTTCCCCAGGATACCGGGTATTGGAAGTCGCCGTTATGCCTTTCCAGCAATTCTATGGCTTCGGTGTAGGTTACATGGCCAAATTCAGAGTGAAGCACATGGTCAAGGCGATCCAGCAATCCCTTGTCGACAAACTGATTGAAAAATGACAGTTCGTCTTTTCCTTCCTCCATCACATAGGAAATGACATATTTCAGCATCTCTTCTGCCGTGTCCATGTCGTCCTGCAAGTCTGCGAAGGCCATTTCCGGCTCGATCATCCAGAACTCCGCAGCGTGGCGGGTGGTATTGGAATTCTCTGCCCGGAAAGTAGGGCCGAAGGTATAAATATTCTGAAATGCCATGGCATAGGCTTCCCCGTTCAGCTGCCCGCTGACCGTCAGATTTACCGGCTTGCCAAAGAAGTCCTCCTTATAGTCAATGCCATCCTTTTTTGTTCTGGGAGGCTCTGCCATATTTAAGGTGGTCACCTGGAACATTTCTCCCGCTCCCTCGCAATCGCTGCCTGTGATGATGGGCGTGTGTACATATACAAAATCCCGCTCCTGGAAAAACTGGTGAATTGCATAGGCGATGAGGGACCGCACCCGGAATACTGCCTGAAAAGTATTCGTGCGGGGGCGGAGATGGGGGAGTGTCCGAAGATACTCCATGGTATGCCTCTTTTTTTGCAGGGGATAGTCCGGGGTGGAACTACCCTCTACGAAGATGGCGGAAGCCTGGATTTCAAAGGGCTGCTTTGCCTGGGGCGTGGCCACCAGCGTGCCGGTGACGGTGAGTGCCGCTCCGATATTGCACTTGGCAATATCGGCAAAGTTGTCTAAATGCTCATCGAATACAATCTGCAACTGGGGAAAGCAGGTGCCATCCTGCAAGGAAATAAAGCCAAAAGACTTGGAGTCCCTCAGGCTGCGGATCCATCCACAGACGGTGACCTCCGTTCCCAGGTATTTTTCTGTCTCTCGAAATAAGGAACTTATGTGCGTATGCTTCATCGGTTCAATACCATGCCTTTCTGATATGACCATTCACATGATCCGCCATGTAGGAATTGGAACGTCGTGAATGGCGCTATCTGATGTTGTTTCAGTGCAAAAATAGTATGTATGTATTGTACCGTGCTTATGCTGATTTGTCGAGAGTTTCATTCGATTTCGCTATATCTTTTCAACTCTATTTAAATTTGCCCGTGGTGCTGCATTCCAGAGTTAAGATTTGCTTTATAATTCTTGCGGGTTTTGTCGATAAGAATGTCATATAAACATTTGCAGTGACGTATGCGCTGGCAACATTGCCGGCCTTGCTTGCTTTTTTATCAGTGAGCTTCCAAAGGCTATTGTAGGATTTTGCAGTTGCCACTGATTTGGTGCATTGGGCATATCCGTGTCCGTAAGTAAATGTTCCCGTTACTTTGAGATACCAGAGAACGTCATTCGATTTATTGTATCTTTTGATTGTTTTGCTTTTGGTTACTGTGGTGGGTTCTGATAATAAAGATACGCCCGATATTGCGTTTGATGCAGAAGCGTCCGATAGCGTTGTCACTAAGTAATCTCCGTTGTCGAAATATTCTATTTCTGTGTTTTCCTTGTTTAAGTTAGATTGGGCAACGGCTTTTACAGGCATAGCCAGTTGCATTAATAAACTAAGGAAGAGTGTTAGAGCAAGTGTGATCCGAATTTTTCTTTTCATTATAATTCCTTTCAATCATCGTTTATTTGCGTTTCAATGTGCGTAGGGATTGCATCAACCAAATCGTGATACATATTGATATGTATTCCCAAACTAATAATGACGCCGATTAATACGATAATCAGCACGGTTAATATGCTGGTTCGTATGAGCTTGGTCGTCCGCAATCTCTTGATGAGATATGCGGTATCTACGCCATCATAATAATCATTGATAATTTCCGAGGGGTTTCCCATTCTCTTCTGTAATTCTTCATAACTGATATCAGGCTTATTCATATTGAACTCAGATATTTTCTCTTCGTAAATCTTCAGCAGACGTTTCTCGTATTTCCCCCTTGACGGGATGATTGTTCTGATTTCTTTATAGTACCTTCTGGAGTCCTTGTTAATTTTCATTAGTTCCCTCCATATTTGAATAATCATGCTCTAAAATGTATTCAATGCTTTCGGTGGTTGCGTGATATTCTGATATTAGTTGCTTCAGACGCTCCTCGCCGGCAGCTTCAATATGGTAATAAACCTTC
>CATKZA010000359.1 GCA_949841235.1 uncultured Clostridiaceae bacterium | reverse complement strand
ACTATCACAATGTGGATCTGAGCCGCTACATCGCCCTGATCATAGACACCCTGAACCACGATACCTCGGTGAACGAAATATCCAGCGGCACCAAGCGGATCCAGGAACTCATTGCCGCCCGGCGGAAGGAACAGTAATTGCCAGAAAAGCATTGAGGTTCCCCCGGTTTCCCCGGGAGGCCCGATGGGAATAAAATAGCATGGGATGACAGCAGGTACAGATGCCGGACACATGAATGCGTTCCGGCGGAATGCCTGCCTCTTTTAATGCCAGGAAATTGGCAGCCCACAAATCCAGCTGGTACTTTCCCGGCCTCCTTCCCGGATAGACGATCTCTGCCATCTCCTCCCGCCCATAGGACTTCTCAAAAGCAGAAACCACTTCTCCATCCACCTCGTAGCAGTCCCGGCAGATGGAAGGGCCAATCACGGCCACCAGGGCTTCCGGCCGGCTGCCAAAGCATGCCCCCATCTCCTCTACCGTCCTAGCCCCCATCTTTGCCGCCGTCCCCCGCCAGCCTGCATGAGAGGAAGCGATGGCGCGGTGTTCTCCATCCACAAATAACAGGGGGACACAGTCTGCATAGGAAGTGGCAAGGCACATCCCGGGCACATCCGTACACAGCCCATCAATCCCCAGAAGCCTCTTCCTGATCTCTTCCCCGCAGCCATCTTCCCCCGCAACCCTCGGAATCCTAGTATCATGCACCTGGTCGGACAGCACCAGTTTTTCCGAATTTACACCCATTGCCCTGCAAAAAATGCGGAAATTCCTCGCCACCACATCCGGGGAATCCCCTCTGGAAAATCCCAGATTCATCTCTCCCAGGCATCCCTCGCTCACGCCCCCGAACCGAGTGGAAAACGCCCCATTCACGAAAGGAAACTGGTCAAAGGGGGCAAAGCGCAGCAATGGCACCTCCCCCGCCCATTCCAAACGGCAGACTTCCTCCCTCGGATAACAGGCATTCCCCTCAGTTAGCCTCCTGCTTCCGACCTCTCTCCACAACCCCTCCACATAATCCCTCTTTTCCTCAAAAGAAGAAAAGGCGGGCAAAACCATGGAATCACTCTCCATCTTGCGCCTCCTTCTGCTCTGCAAACTCTATCATCTCTCTTACCATACAACCACTAATATCCTTCGATTGACCGTATGGCACCTATCAAGGGCTGACCATTCGTTCTGCCAAAAATGATAAAAGGTTCAAACATCACCCGCAAAAATCAAAGGCATTCTCGATATGGGAGATGCCGCCCTTTCCATCCACTCCAATCACATCAAAGCGGCAGGGAATCTCCTGCTCGTAGCCATTCCTCCCATAATAAGACAAAGCAGCCCTGCTGATTCGCCGCTGCTTCCTTCTATCCACCGCCTCCTCCGGGAGGCCCCAGGCAGAACTCCCCCGATATTTCACCTCCACGAAAACCAGATAGTCCCCGGACTTGGCAATCACGTCAATCTCCCCAAAGGGACAGCGGTAATTCCTCTCCAGAATATCATACCCCTTGCCCTCAAGGTAATCTGCGGCCACAGTTTCAAACTTCCGGCCTGTCTGCCAAGTATTCCTTCCCGCCTTCAATCTCTCCCCCTCATGTCCCACTATAATCCCCATGCCTTTCCAGTACCTGCAAACTTTGGGCCGCAGGCACAAAGTGATGCGACTACTTCCTCTTCAGGCTTCCCGGAACGTCCATGACCTTCCCCTTGATCTTATCCATGGCATCCACATACACCAGCACTTCCGCCACCACCTGATACAGTTCCTTGGGGATATACTCTCCGATTTCCAGCTGTTCCAGGCTTCCCGCCAATTTCTCATCCTTATGTATGGGAATGTCATACTCTTGCGCTTTGTCAATAATCTTCTCCGCCAAGTACCCCTTTCCGCTGGCAATCACCTTGGGAGCAACGTCCCCCTTCTCATACTCCAGGGCAATGGCAGATTGATTTGCGGGAGCGGCATCCAGAATGTCACTGGCAACCATCTTCTTCCTCTTCTCCTCCACGAATAGCTCCTCCTCTCTCCCTGATACATCATTCCACTTATGAAATAAAATTCTTGATAAACGAACGGCGGTGTATGGGGCATGGACCATGCTTCTTCAATGCGGCAATATGCGCGGCAGAACCATACCCCTTGTTGGATGCAAAACCATACTCCGGATACACCTGATCGTACTGAACCATCATCTGATCCCTGGTCACCTTAGCCAGAATGCTTGCCGCCGCAATGGAGACGCTCTTTTCATCCCCCTTCACGATGCCCATCTGCTTCACGTTAATATCCGGAATGGTCACCGCATCC
>CATKZA010000358.1 GCA_949841235.1 uncultured Clostridiaceae bacterium | reverse complement strand
CTAGATAAGGGTCCGGACTTGATTCTCTTGGATATCATGATGGAGGATTTTGACGGGTATGATTTCTGTGTCAGGATCCGTCCGCTGGTCAGTTGCCCGATTCTGTTCCTGACGGCTCGGATTACCGAGGAGGACAGGGTGAGGGGATTGCAGATTGGCGGGGATGATTACATTACCAAGCCTTTCAGTCTGGAGGAATTGTCAGCCAGGGTGGCGGCGCATCTGCGGCGGGAGACGAGGATGAGTGCTAGAAGTTCTCTGCTGGTTACCGGAAGGCTTGTACTGAATCTTTCCGAGAGAACGGCAGAATATGATGGTCGGACGATTGCATTCTCTAAGAGGCAATTCGAGATTGTGAAGTTCCTGGCGGAAAATGAGAAGCAGGTTTTTGACAAGGAGCGGATTTATGAGGCGATCTGGGGGATGGATGGCGAGGGGGACAGCAATGGGGTCAAGGAGCATATCCGCAAGATTAGGAAGAAGTTGAAAGAGACAACAGGTCATGAGTATATCGAGACAGTCTGGGGGATGGGATATAAATGGAAAGCATAAGGGTTAAATGGAGAAATCTTTCACTGAGAAGGGCGTTCGCTCTGGCAGTGTTTGCGACCACCGGCGTGGTTGCGCTGCTGTCCGTGGCGACTATATCTGGCTGCATGAGGGGGAGGGAATATTTGCTGCCTGACCCGGAGAGTGCCTATCTCACGGTGGAAAAGGTTTACGATGATGGAACGGAGGTCACGGAGGTGATACGGATTTCCATGGATGCCAAGCATCAGAAGGCTTCTGTCAAGAATGCCCCTTCCGACGGGATATACATTGGGGAGGAGATTAGCGGTTTGCGCCAGGAGCAGGGAGCCATGGTAAATTATTCGATTACCAAGGCGGAGAGCGGGTATGACTACCTCACGCCAAAGCGGAAGATGGCGTATCAGGCACTGGGGGCGGGCATCATCATCCTACCGGCAGTATATGCGGTGCTGGGCGTGCTTGTGTGCGCCTTCTGGTTCTACAGGCATAAGCTCTCCCTGCCCATTGAGAGGCTGGAATATTCTATCGGGCAGATACGGCAGCGGAATCTGGATTTTGAGGTGGGCTTTTCCGGGGAGGACGAGCTGGGGCAGGTTTGCGCTTCCTTTGAGGAGATGCGGGAGATTCTCTATGAGAATAATCAGTCCCTCTGGAATATGCTGGAGGAGCGGAAGCGTCTACAGGCATCGGTGGCTCATGACTTGAGAAATCCCATCACGATTATCCAGACCTATGCCGAATATTTGAAATTAAGCATGTCCCAGGTCGATTTTGAGGAGGAATTGGTGGGCATGGTGGACAATTTGCAGATTGCCGCAGGGAGGCTGGAGCGGTATACGGACTCCATCGGGGATATCAGCCGCTTGGAAGAGATGGAGGTTGAGCCGATGCTTACGAATCTGGCGGAGGTTCTGCCGGATATGGAGGAGGAATTGGGCGTGCTGGCGAAGAAGGAACAGAAGAAATTCATTGCAGGCAATCTGGCGGGGGAGGCATGGGGAATGGCGGATGTGCCGGCATTGTATCGGATTTTGGAGAATCTGGTGGCAAATGCTTCCCGGTATGCCAGGGAAACGGTTCGGATGAACTGCATGGCGGAGGGGAGCGGCATTGCGATTCGGGTATGGGACGATGGTCCTGGTTTTCCCCAGAAGGTGCTATCAGGCAGGAGGACATATTTTACCACGGCTGACCAGGAGAGCGGACATATGGGGATGGGGCTTGCCATCTGCCGCATTTTGTGCCAGAAGCTGGGCGGCAGGATGGAGTTGCGCAATCATGCAGGTGGCGGGGCAGAGGTAACAATAATTTTGAAAACGTGACAAATTTCTGACATTTGGCTGTTAGAATCTCCTTAACGGATTTCAGAGGGAAAGGAAGTTAAGGAGGTTTTTTTAGTTGCGGGCTGAGTAAGAAGGGAGGATTATTGTGGGAAAATATCTTTGGCTGGGGGTATTGGCATCCATATGCCTGGCATGTACGGCATGCGAAAAGAAGCAGGAGGGGGGAGATGGCAGCAAGGCATCTGTGGAAGTGCGGCAGGGGGAATCGACCCAAGGTACGTCTGGAGAACAAGGGGATGGCCCGGAGGCGACGGGAAAGTCGGAGGGCGGCGCAGAGCCGGCAGGTGAATCCCAGGGGGAGAGGGATGCCGCAAAGACTGGCGGTGCCAAAAAAGAATTGGCTTTTTTGGGGGACAGAAGCGGGAGCTTCCTGTCCGAGACGGGATATTATTATATCGAGGAAGATTCCCAGGAATTGAAAAAAGACATGTGGGGGCGGCAT
>CATKZA010000357.1 GCA_949841235.1 uncultured Clostridiaceae bacterium | reverse complement strand
GAGCAAGCACATCCCCCGGCACCAATCCCGGGAACGCCCAGAATCCGGCAGGAGGCGGGAAGCCCAGCGTGAGACCGAAGCAGACGCCCGCTCCGGGAGGAATGACGGCACCGAAGGTAGGAAGGGTGACGCTGAAGAAAGCGAAATCTGTCAAAAAGAAGACCCTGCTGGTGCAGTGGAAGAAGTTGGCCGGGGCAACGGGGTACCAAGTGCAGATCGGGCTGAATCGAAAGTTTTCCAAAGGAAGGAAAAACTATCTTGTCAAAAGGGGGAACGCCACAAAGAAGACTGTCAAGAAGCTGAGGAGAAGGAAAACGTATTATGTGCGCATCCGGGCATACCGCAAATATCAGGGGGGCAAGAGATACGGCAAATGGAGCAAGGTAAAGAAAGCGAGGGTGAAATCATGATTTAGGTATTGACAAATTGGATCTATTACTATAGACTACTAATAAGCAAGTCGGTGGTTATAGACTTCCGGCCAATGATGGAAGGGAGAATTGGGATGGAATATTTAAAATTATGCGACAGCGATTATCGCTTCATGACCGTGGTATGGGGGCATGCGCCTGTTCACTCAGGGGAATTGGTGAAGTTATGCAATGAGGCTTTGGGATGGAAAAAGTCTACCACCTATACCACGATTAAGAAGTTATCGGAAAAAGGCTACATCAAGAACGAGGATGCGGTGGTCTCTGTGCTGATTCCCAGGGAAAGGGTGCAGAAGGACGAATCCAATTATTTTGTGGAGAGAACCTTTGGCGGCTCCCTTCCCCAATTTCTGACTGCCTTTCTGGGCGGGAAGAAAATCTCTGCGGAAGAGGCGGAGAAGATTAAGAAGATTATCGACGATTACAGCCAGAAATAGCTGTACTAGGAATGGTGGCAGAAATGGGGGATTGCCTATGATTTATGAATTATTTGTTCGTGTCATCAATATGAGCATCACGGCATCGGTGGTCATAATCGCAGTATGCATTGCCCGGGGGCTTATGGTGAGGCTTCCCAAGAGGTACTCCTATCTGCTGTGGGCAATCGTGGCGGTTCGGCTTCTCTGTCCCGTGGGAATTGCATCATCCCTTAGCGTATTTAACCTGTTTGGAGAATACCATGTGCTGCCAGCGGAGCTGCAAAGGGAATCAGCTACAGAGTGGGCTTTGGAATCGGGAAATGATGAAAATGCCGATGGGATGGCAGTCTCCATTGTCCGAGAACAAAAGGAGAAAGAGAACATCGACAGCTTGGAGAAATCGGTGGACCTGGCAGCAGGGGAGAAATCCGCCAGAGAGGGCCAGGCCGGCGGGTACAAACAGCCCCGAACGGCGGCTTCTGATACGAACAAAGGGAATGCTTCAGAGGAACATGGGAGGATGCACTCTTTTGTGAAAGATGGTGCCATGGTATGGATCAGCGTGGGTGCGATGCTGGTTGTCTGGAATTTCCTGCTACTGCTCATGATGAGGAAACGGGTTTCCAAGGCTGTCCGTCTGAAGGAGAATATTTATGAGTGCGATGATATTCCCACGCCTTTCGTTATGGGTTTCCTGCGTCCGAGAATCTATATTCCCTTTCGCATGGAAGAGGCAGAGCAGGACTATATTGTCAGGCACGAGAGACATCATATCGCCAGAAGGGATAATGTGACCAAACTGCTGGCATCTCTCATTATCTGTATCTACTGGTTCCATCCCTTGGTATGGCTGTCATACTTTCTGATGATCCGGGACATGGAGATGAGCTGTGATGAATATGTGCTGCAAAAGAGCGTCAGGGATATCAGGGAGGAATATAGCCGGTCCCTGCTGGGGCTTGCCACAAACCAAAGAAATATGGGAGCGGGGATGATTGCTTTTGGGGAGTCAAATGCAAGAAGGAGGGTGAAGCATATTATGAGATTCAAAAAATGTGGAAAATGGATTGGCATGATTGCGGCGAGTGCAGTCTTGGTGGTTGGGGTGTCTTGCCTCACCGATGCCAGAAGAGGTGAGGTGGATGATGCAGGTCAGACAGAGGCAGGCGGTGCGCAGACGCCTGGGGCATCGGAACAGGCAGAGGCAGAAGGCGCGCAGATGCTTGGGGCATCGGAACAGGCAAAGGCAGGGAGTTCGCAGAAGCCCGGAACGACAGATCAGGCGGACCAGAAGCAATATCCTACGATTGTAAGTGTTGGGATGATGGATGGGTACCAGTTGGAGGTGCAGTGCGTCACGGATGAAAAAAATCCCATATCAGGGTATTATGCGTGCGACTTGCTGGTGATGCAGACCACCCGAAATCATAAAATCATTGACCGTCGGGAGGTATCCTTCGGAAAGGGGGAG
>CATKZA010000356.1 GCA_949841235.1 uncultured Clostridiaceae bacterium | reverse complement strand
TCCCCCCTTGGCCAGAGCATTGTTCCCCGACCCATTGACATACACCTGCCTCCCATCGGATACAAGCGTCACGGCATCCTTCTGTACCATCACAGCCCCTGCCGTGCGGTCTCTCGCACTTTCCAAGAGATTCTCCCTGATCTCTTCCACACTGCATTTTCCCAGTCTGCTCATCTCCTTCAAATGGGGAGTCACCAGGAAGTTTTCCGGCAGAAGCAGCCGCCCCGCCTGGTCAAAATATTCCGGCAGACCCGCCAGAATATTCAGCCCATCCGCATCAATCAGTATGGGGAGCATCCTCCCCTCGCCTTCTATATGCAAAACTTGCTTCAGCAAGTCTTTCCCGGCCTCTCCCTGTCACATCCCTGGCCCGATAACCACCGCAGTGGCCCAGGCCAGATCATCTGTCAAGTCGTAGGTTCCGCCATTCCCGCCATATACGCCCAGAAGAGCCTCCGGCAGCTTATTCTGTAGCATCACCCGATTATTTTCATGGGTCACCACCTTCACCAGACCCGCTCCCATCAGATAGCCCGCCTTGGCAGCAAACAGTGCCGCACCCCCCATATGTTCCGATCCTGCAATGACAAGAAGCCTTCCGTAGCTTCCCTTATTGCTCTGGGGGATTCTTTTTGGAAAATGCTTTTCCAATTCCTCTACGCCATAGGTAAAATACTTGGCAGAAATTCCCCGAAGCGCCTCCTTGGGAAATCCGATATCTTCCACAATGACCTCCCCAGCATGAAGCCTGCCCGGATAAAGCGCCGTGCCCAGCTTCATGCTGCCAAATGTCACCGTCACTTTTGCGCAGATGCCCGCCCCAAGCACCTTGCCCGTGGTGGCATGGATGCCGGAGGGAATGTCAATGGCATAGACATCCGCTCCCGACTCATTGATTCTCTCAATCCATTTCCGATAATTTCCCTGAACCTCCCTGACCAGGCCGATGCCAAATATCCCATCTAATATGACAGAATACTGAGCCAAATCCACTGTCGCCTCGTCGCTCTCAACTCTCATTCCCAGATTCCTGGCAATCCTTACCTGCGCCGCCATCTCCTCCGTGAACTTGTCTTCCTGTCCCAGCAGGAGAATTGCGACGGAATACCCCCACTCAGAAAGTATCCTTGCCGCCGCCACACCATCTCCTCCATTATTCCCGCTGCCGCACACAGCCAGAATCCTTTTCTCAGAGGAAACCCTCCTGGCCACTGCCTTTGCCACCCCAAGAGATGCCCTCTCCATCAGAACCAGAGAAGGCATCCCCAGCTCCTGAATAGAGATGCGGTCCACTTCCTTCGCCTGTTCTGCATCTAACATGATCGACATACTAATCCTCCATTCCGAGAACGTTCACATTCGAGAAACCACTTAAAAAACCGAAATCGTTACTCCCGTCAAACGATCTCATCTCTCTCCGCCACCGCATAGGCAGCAGCATACTCTTCCGTATCCGTCAGGGATATATGAATCCTAGCGACCTGATGCCCCCGCGCCCACTCCAAAGCCTTTCCATGTAGACGTACATAGGGCGCCCCGTTATCCCGCCTCAAAATCTCTATGTCTCCGGGAACAATCCCCTCTGAAAAGCCGGTCCCCAGAGCCTTCGCCACCGCCTCTTTCCCTGCGAAATTCGTGGCTGGCCGAGCCCTCCTCTCTGCGATTAATTCCCGCTCTCTCTCAGAATAATATTTTTGCAAAAAAGAAGCCTTATTACAGGCTTCCTCCACACGGGATACCCGAATCTGGTCAATCCCCACGCCAAAAATCTCTGCCATAATTGCTCCTCGCCTTTGCCCTCCATTGCGTCCCTGATGCCCTTCTCACGCCCTTGCCCTTTATTCCGCCCTTGATGCCATGCTTCTTCGGACTCCCAAACATACTAGCGCAAGCAGAAGGAAGAATGCTGCTTTGCATTCTATCTATGACGCTATTCCTCCTCGCCCTTCCACACATCGTGATCCCTGTCAAACATTTCCACAATCTCCCTTCCCAGAAGGTCATGCATAAACTTATACGTCTCCGTATTCCGAATCTCCATCTCCTGCTTATGTAAAATATGCTCAGTCAGGGCGGCCCGCACGGTCTGAATCCACGTCTCCTCTTCCTCAATCCCCCGGGTATTGGTAATCAAGGTCTCATAGCAGATGCGCATGCTCTCAAAGAGCAATTCCTCATTCGCCTGCTTGATTTCATCGGGAAGGCGATCCTGCAATTCCTCCGCCTCCCGAATCTTTTCCTTCAATTCCTCCAGCATCTTCTGGTTGGCATCCTGCTTCTTCTCCCTGATGGGACTATCCAGTTCATGGCCATCCGTCATATTCTGGATGATATTGTCCATAATCACCTTTCTCGCCTTCTCGTACTCCTTGATATCATTATTGGTCTGCCCCTGCTTTTTAATCAGCTTATTCAGATT
>CATKZA010000355.1 GCA_949841235.1 uncultured Clostridiaceae bacterium | reverse complement strand
CATATGGCGAAGCAGCCAGGCAGTCTCCCCTGTCTGAAACCCTTTGGGAAGGTAGAGCCTTTTCCGAAAGACACCTAATTGGACGGGTAGTTCAATCACCGGGGATTCATAAATATTTTCTCCAATCTCCTTTGCCTTTGCAAAGTATTTCCGAAGATTTCTCTGCGTGAGGGCGAGATGGAGGAGCAGAATGACCACGCCCGCCACCCAGATGATGCTACAGCCTTTGAAAGTAGCGGTCACCGTGATACGCCTCTTAAAGATATCGCTCCAGTGAAATACTATGCCGCTCACGCCCTGCATGGCAAAGCCAAGGCGGTTCAACAGCAGATAATAATAATGGCTTACGCCGGGAATTACAAAAAGCAGGCTGGTCATTGCGAAGGGGCATACGCTCCGCAAATACAACAACCTCCATTCCCACATCATGTATTTTCTCTCATGCCTTCTCATAAACAGCCTTGCAAGCAACACCCACGGCAGCGTAAAAGCCATTAGCAGCGCCATGGATGCCACGAAAAAGAAGGCTCGATATATCACTTCCATATATATTTCCTCGTTTACATATTATTCTTGTTGCATTTTCGCAAGCAAGTTTGCCCGATTCGCTTATCATGATATCCTGCCAGAATCAACTGGAGATTATCCACCGGCCTGACATGCGAAATCTCCATTGTCCTTTAAAAATCAGTTGTGATAAGTATAGCATGTTACTTTTCTCGGTTCAATAACCGCCGACGATTTTTGCATGATTGTGCCAGTGCCTGTTGCTGTTCATATGCACCACTGCGTAGTTCATCCGAACTGCAAAGCGTCCACGAGATAGAAATCCATGCTCTTTTCTGCGTCAAAGTAGCCACAGCGAAATTAATTCCAAATACAAATTTATGGATTTTTTTTGAGAGTTTATGGTACAATGTTACCGAAGAGAGAATGATAAGAACAGAAATGAGGATGCGTATGAAACAAGGATTTATTAAGGTAGCGGCTATCACCCCGGACTTGCAGGTGGGGGATGTCCCCTTTAACACGGAAAAAATCATAGAGCAGATGAAGCGGGCAGAGGCGGAAAAGGCAAAACTGGCAGTCTTTCCCGAATTGTGCCTCACAGGCTACACCTGTGGCGATCTATTTTTACAGGATAGCCTTCTCCAAGGTGT
The DNA here is from genome assembly GCA_949841235.1 of uncultured Clostridiaceae bacterium. Classification (GTDB taxonomy): domain Bacteria; phylum Bacillota; class Clostridia; order Lachnospirales; family Lachnospiraceae; genus Butyribacter. The sequence continues at coordinate 1,266 of CATKZA010000355.1, read as the reverse complement.
TTTCACCGGATTGAAGGATATCATGCAGGCATCTGCCTCCATGGACATGATCGTACTGGTTGGCTTTCCCCTCTATGTGAGAAACTCTTTATACAATGTGGCCGGCGTGGTATTCCAGGGGAAACTGCTGGGAATCGTGCCGAAGCAGTATCTTCCCAACTATTCTGAATTTTATGAGGCACGGCATTTCTCCCAGCCGGAAATAGGTTATGAATATATCAACCTCTCCTCTCTGGAAGGGGCGGGAGAAGCCATACCCTTTGGCACCAACCTGACTTTTCAGGCCAGAAATCTTCCTGCCTTCCGTCTGGGCATTGAAATTTGCGAGGATCTCTGGATGCCCATTCCGCCATCCAGCCACCACGCCACAGCCGGAGCCACGGTGATTGCCAACCTCTCCGCCAGTGATGAGACCACGGGAAAGGATTTGTACCGCCGGGAACTGGTACAGAACCAGTCTGCCCGCCTGGTGTGCGGCTACATTTATGCCGATGCGGGGGAGGGAGAATCCTCCACGGATTTGGTCTTTGCCGGGCATAATCTCATTGTGGAAAATGGCAGTCTGCTGGTTCAGTCTGAGCGTTTTCAGAATGGAATGATCGTGAGCGAGCTGGATTTGGGACGCCTGATCAGCGAACGCAGGCGCATGAGTACCTATCCCACCGTGGGAAGCGGACAAGAGTACCTGAATGTCTCTTTTGCTTTTTCCGAAACCCGGGAGACTTCCCTCACCCGGCAATATCCCCGGACTCCTTTCGTCCCCCAGAATAAATCAGACAGGGATCGCAGATGCCACGAGATTTTAAATATACAAGCCCTAGGCTTAAAAAAGCGGCTGGCTCACACCCACAGCAAAAGTGCCGTGGTAGGCATTTCCGGTGGATTGGACTCCACCTTGGCTCTTCTTGTGACCGCTAAGGCTTTCGATATGCTGGGACTTGACCGCAGCGGCATCCTCTCCGTGACCATGCCTTGCTTCGGCACCACGGACCGCACTTACCAAAATGCTTGCCAGCTCACCCGAATTCTGGGCGCAACTCTGAAGGAAGTGCCTATCCATGAGGCCGTGGAACTTCATTTCAGGGATATCGGACATGACTCTGAGGTACGGGATATCACCTACGAAAATTCCCAGGCAAGGCAGCGGACGCTGGTGCTGATGCCCGGCGTGGCCTTTGACCCGTTCCGGAACAGAATAGGATACGGCAAGGGCTTCTACGACAGGTTCCTGGCGGACAAGCCGCAGCTACAGCTACGTACCATAGC
>CATKZA010000354.1 GCA_949841235.1 uncultured Clostridiaceae bacterium | reverse complement strand
CCCCGCTATGGAGAAATCTACCTCCGCTCCCTCGGAGCGGCCGATCCAGTTGCGCTGGGAAGTCTTGACCCGCTCAATGTAATCCACATCCTTCAATCCCTCCAGCAGCTTGTCTGCATAATTTGTGATTTTCAGCATCCACTCGCTCTTCACCTTGCGGACTACTTCGGAGCCGCATCGCTCGCACACCCCGTTCACGACCTCCTCGTTGGCAAGGCCCACCTTGCAGGAAGTACACCAGTTGATAGGCATCTCCTTCTTGTATGCCAAGTCCTCCTTAAAAAGCTTCAGGAAAATCCACTGGGTCCATTTATAATATTCCGGATCCGTGGTATTGATTTCCCTGTCCCAATCAAAGGAATATCCCAGGGAATGCAGCTGCTCCTTGAAACGGATCACATTGTTCTTGGTGACAATCTTGGGATGAATCTTATTCTTGATCGCATAATTCTCCGTGGGCAGGCCAAAGGCATCCCACCCCATGGGATACAGCACGTTATATCCCTGCATGCGACGCTTGCGAGCCACAATATCCAAAGCAGTATATGGCCTGGGATGCCCCACATGAAGCCCCTGCCCCGAGGGATAGGGAAACTCCACCAGCGCATAAAACTTCGGCTTGGTGTAGTCATTCTCCGTCCGAAATGCCTTCTCCTCGTCCCATATCTTCTGCCACTTCTTCTCCACCGTGTGATGATTATATTTTTCTGCCATGCTTTACCTCATTTCTGCGCCCTTTTCTGCGCATATAAACTAAAATTCTTACCGATGGTTTCTTTCAAATCCTGATCCTTTCTATCATAGAAAAGGCACTGCAATGCCAAACACCGCAGTATCTTTCATTTTACTATATTCCCAAGATTTGTCAACTTCCAGCTCGTAGCGTTCATTACTTTTCATGGGAAATACCTTCACATTCCACAAATTTATCTGAATAACCGGTGCCATGTATTGCTGATCTGCTCCTGCCGAATCATACAACGAAGGTTTTTTCCATATCACCCTAAATAATTCATATAAATCACCACGAAATTATGATATAATGGATGCATGTGTTTATATCAGGAGTTGCCCCGCAACTCCGTTATGCACAGAGACCGTTTGCAATCATTATTACATTATGATAGGCAGGTCGAGCCAGCTTACTTAGACACCATGTGCAGAAACCGCACATACGAAAGGAAAATTATATGAAGAAATTACAAATACCCTCCCGGGACGGCTATCCCCTCTCCCTCCACATCTTCGAGATCAGCGGAGCTCCCAAGGCGGTCATCCAGGTCATCCACGGAATGGAGGAACACCAGGAGCGGTACGAGGATTTCGCCCGCTTCTTAAATGATAAGGGCTTCGTCGTAGTCACCTCCAACATGAGGGGACACGGAGCCGAGATAGCACCTGAGGATTTGGGATATTTTAAGGAGAAAAATGGCTACCGGGAACTGGTTCATGACCAAATCTACATCCGGGCCTTAATCCGCAACCGATACCCGGAACTGCCCGTATACCTGTTCGCCCATTCCATGGGAACCATCATTGCCAGAGTGCTATTGCAGACCCAGTCAAAGCACTACGAAAAGGTAGTGCTGTCCGGCTATCCAAACTATCAGCCCCACACTGCGTTTGGCATCCTCTGCTCTGCCGCCATCCGCAATCTCCGGGGGGCAAAATACAAATCAAAGTTCTTACAGAAATCAAGCGTAGGCACTTTCAATCGATCTATTGAGAACCCAAAGACAGACAGCGACTGGATATGCGCCAACGAAGAGGCGGTAGAAAAGTACCTAAGCGACCCCTACTGCGGCATAGGCTTTACCTGCTCCGCATTCAACGACCTCTTCCATCTGGTAATGATGATGCACAAATCCGTCAACTACCGCAATGTGAACAAGGACATGCCCATCCTATGCCTGCGGGGGGAAGAGGATCCCTGCACCGGCGGGGAGAAAGGCTCCCAGGATTCCATCAGCGTTCTGCTAAATGCCGGCTTCGACTCCGTGCGGGAGATTTCCTATCCCGGCATGCGCCATGAAATCCTGAATGAAATCAATCATCAGCAAGTGTACGAAGACGTAGCGGACTTTTATGAAACTCCCTATATGAAGTGAAAAAGCACATTTGCCACAATTCCAAAAAATATGCCCACCGCTCCCCCGGCAACCACATCCCTGGGAAAATGCACGCCTGAAACCACCCGCAGAGCGCCCAGCATCACCCCCGCCAAACCAAGCCCGATGCATGCCTCTGGATAATAATGCCCCACGGTAACCGCAATCACAAAGATCGAGAACACATGCCTGCTGGGGAAAGACTTTCCCAGCGTCTTTTTCGGAATCAAAGGTTCAAACCCATACATCTCATAGGGGCGCGGGGCATTATATATTTTCCGAAAGACACTTACTGCCACAAAAGAAAGTGCCGGTACCAGT
>CATKZA010000353.1 GCA_949841235.1 uncultured Clostridiaceae bacterium | reverse complement strand
AATATTAGAGTAAGCAAAAAAGGAATTTAGGGAGCAATTTGAGGAAAAGACATCTTGAAAAAGGGAATGCACTAATATCCGAGAGGTATTTTGCGTTCCTTTTTTGTATAGTTTTTTTATTTATGATCAGATCTGTTCCAAAATATCTCTCACTTGCTCTTCGGAAATGCAAAGTTTTTCTGCAATATCTGCAATGGTGAAGTTCATTTCGTATAGAATTTCCACTTTTCCTCTGCGCTCGCCCTCAAGCAGCCCCTCTTCCCTTCCCTTGGCAATCATTCGATCCGCATAGGTTTCCAATACTTCTCCTCCCATGATGGCATTCACCTCCTGTTTTGCGTTGGAATTTTCCTCAAAAAGATAATCCACCAGCTTTTTAGTAAATCAATGATGTTTGACATGTCGTACTCGTTTAGCAATCCGGTTTCCCTGGCATGCATCATTCCCTGATACAATTTCTGATACTCTTGGTTTATCTGCTTTAAAATCTTATCATCCTTCAGATGCTCATATCTCATTATATAATAGGGAATTAGAAAATACAATTCCTTTTCAAGGATATCCTTTTCTGTGTATTCCTGGGCCTTTATGATCGGGACGCGATAAGTCACGCTGGCATTCTCAATGTTGTTTTCTACCTTTTGGATAGTCCGCCCATAAGGAAAAGAGCGTGATTATGGAAATATGCTGAAATGATGGGGAAATATTTGTGCAGTTTTATTTTCCCTTGAAATAGTGCACAAATTTATCCTTGATTGCGCAAAGGTATTTGACTTGCAGCATTCTTGTCAACAGTGCCAGACCCGCCACTAGCAGAAAGATCCCTGCCAAAGAAAGCCGCCCTCCCTTCTTCTGGCAGTCCAGCCCCCATGCCTCGATGGAAGACTTCCAGGTATTCCTGGCCAGCCTGACCGCCTCTTTATAATTTTGGAAATTCTGCTTCCAGCCATCGAAATCGGACCACTGGCCGGGTACCATTTCCCGGATCCAGGATAGTCCATGAAGGTAATCCCAGCGCAGCACTTGGGCGGATAGATTGTTTTGCAGGATAAACTTTTCTCCGGCAAGATGTCTATCTTCCCCATCTTTCAGGGCAATATTGATGCGATTAAGATGCAGCTTCTCTATCATGTCAGGGAATCCGCCCACCTGCACCATCAGCAGGCTGGCGGGTTCTCGTACGACACCCCGCACAATCCATGTGCCGTCTTGCCATGTGATTTGCTGTCCCTCTGCCTGAGAGCCGCCGAAAAGTTCTTCTGCCAGTTTCTGGCCGATGACGCATCCCTTTTTATCTTGGGGCGTGAGGTTCTTTCCTATGGGGAGCAGATAGCGGGAAGGGCCGGAGACGGCGATTACGTTTCCGCTGGCATTTCTGCTATTGGTTTTTCCGGCAATCCTTTCCTCTTTCCATTCTCTCCAGGCCGCAAAGGAATGCTTTCCTCCAATGGAATCATCCTCTTCTTCCCATATGCCTCCTTCTGATTGGTCGCCTTGTGTCAGGTCATTCTCCCCCAGAGTGGATTGCAGCCACTCTCCCGAGAATTCTCCCTCTTGGGATTGGATTGTCAGGGATTGAAAGATGCATTCCCCTTCCTTGCTCCAGGAGCGCCCTTTTGCAATGCATATGGTCGCTAAGGCAATACAAAATATTGCCATCAAAATCCACTTGATGTTTGGAATCTTTTGATTTAACTTCATATTTGCCTCATTTCTATTGTTACTGTTCACGGCTTCGCCGTTCCAGTAACAAGCAGTGCCTTACGGCACTGAAATGCACACAATTTGTGCAAAATCAGCACAAATTGGCGCTGTCTAACTCGTATATAAAGCGCCTGCAAGCAGACGCTTGACCAAAATCAGTCAAAAATCCTCGAATTTAACTGGACTGTGAATAGTAACTTTCTATTCTTTTTCTATCAGCCGCACTCGATCCCCAGCTTTGACAAAGCTTTCCGTATCCGTGATGATTTTGCTGTCCTCCTTGATGCCATCTGATTCCAGAGCTCCATAGGAATCGTTTTGCTCCAGAACCTTCACCTCGATTTTTCTTGCCACCTGGTGTTTTCCCAGCACGGTATCTTCTGTTTCCACCGCCAAAATGTATTTCTTTCCATTGTCATTATAAATGGCCGTCAATGGAAGGACGCAGGGGTAGTTTTCTGATTCCTGCACCAGGGTCATGGAAACCGTCTCGCCTAAGGAAAAGGAACCCGCTGGAAGCAGGGCGGTTACATTCATAAATTCTTTGCTTTCATCCAGTTCCATGGAACTGATCGGCACTTCCGCCTGGCTGTTGGTTGACTTCAAGGTGACAGTATCGCCCACAGACATATGCTTTGCGTCTTTCGGTGCTATTTGCCCCATGAATTTAAGTCCTGCCCTGTCATCTGTCATAGTAAGGATTGCGGTGTCCAGGGTTTTCTGTCCCACGCCTGTCAGCACTGCCGTGATCACTCCGCCCCGGGGTGCCACAATCATGCCTTTCTTCTTCTTCAA
>CATKZA010000352.1 GCA_949841235.1 uncultured Clostridiaceae bacterium | reverse complement strand
GTCTGCCAGTTCCATGGCGCCAATCTGCCTTGACGCGCTTTTCAATGCATGCACTTCTATCGTATAGTCTTTCCATCTCTCCTCAGACTCGTACTGCTTAATCATCTCGCACTTTCGGTCAATCACCCGGTAATAATCCTTTAGCGCAGCCCAGAATAATTTCTCGCTCCCCAGAAGTTCCAGAGCGGCCTTTGTATCCAGCCCCTGAATCTCAAGGGAAAATGCCTCCTTCTCCCTCTCTTTCTTTTTGGGATTCAGACCTCCCACGTTCTTCTTTATCTTCTCCGGCGGCAGCCAGCGACGCAGTTTTGAAACAATCACCTTCACCTCGATGGGCTTAGCCACAAAGTCACTCATCCCCTCTTTCAGGAAAAACTCCTTGGTGCCGCTCACCGCATTGGCAGTCAGGGCAATGATGGGAACTTCCGCATACTCGTCATAAAATCTGCGGATAATATGGGTAGTCTCCACCCCATCCACTTCCGGCATCATATGATCCATGAAAATCAAGTCATAATTCTTCTGAGATACCCTGGAGATGGCTTCCTTCCCGCTGAGAGCCGTATCAATTTTCATCTGCAATGGCTCCAGCAGCCCCTCTGCCACCGTAAGGTTAATGGCATTGTCATCCACGATGAGTATTTCCGCCTCGGGAGCGATAAAGCCGAACTCGTCGCCCTCCTGGTCAAAATCGTCCTCGATCTGCTCCCCGGAAAGAATGGATGCCAAATTCAGGGGATACAGGGGTTTCTTTGCTACCCGCAGATTGGAGATGGCATACTGCATGGCACTGTGGAAGTTCACCATCAAAACCCCCACCAATTTCTCATTCCTCTTTAAAAACCTCTGCACATAGTCAGTAAATAAGGACTGCTCCACAAAGAGATAGGTATTGTCCAATATCTCCCAATGTTCCAGTTCCCGCTCATTTTCCAGCCAATGGTAATCCACCTCCAGCTGTGCCATATCCTTCTTCAGCTGCTCCTTTACATACCGGTTGGCCACCAAGAGAAGGGCATGGGTCTCCTCCTTCACAGGCTGGACAGACGGCTCCCCATTCACCACCCGCTGAGACAATCGGAAGGAAAAGGTGCTGCCCTTTCCATACTCGCTCTCCACCTGGATATTTCCCCCCATCAGGGCCAGCAGCTGCTTGCAGATTGCCAGTCCCAGCCCGGTTCCCTCGATATTTCGGTTCCGCTTGCTGTCCACCTGCTGGAAGGATCGGAACAATTTATCCTTATCCTGTGGCTTGATTCCGTATCCTGTATCCTGCACCGCCACCCGCAGTTCAATGACATCCTTTTCCAGATATGTATATTCCACCTGCAGCTTCACCTGGCCATGCTCTGTGAACTTCACCGCATTATTCATTAGATTCACAATAATCTGCTTGATGCGAATCATGTCCCCGTAAAGTTTCAATGGCAGTTCCGCAGGAACATCCAGAATAAATTCCACATCCTTCTTCCCAATTCTGGTCATGATGATATTCACCATGTCATTCATCAGGGACATGGGTTCATAGGCATCCTCCGTAATATCCATCTTGCCCGATTCGATTTTAGAGAAATCCAGGATATCATTGATTATGGTAAGCAGCGCCTGACCGGAAGATTTTATCTGTCGGATATAATCCCTGGCCTCCGGCGTCATCTCCTCCCGCAGAGCCATCTCTGCCATGCCAATGACCGCATTCATGGGCGTACGGATTTCATGGCTCATATTTGCCAGGAAATCCGACTTCATTTTAGAGACCATCTCCACCTCTTTATTTCCCATATAGAGCAGATGGCCTTTGTATGCCATATCTGACAGCACGCTGGAGACAATATGGAGAAAGCGAGCCGCCCGGTCTACCTGCTCCTGAGGCACGATTTCAACCTTATTCACGGCCTCCAGATATTTCTCCGGGGCAATTCCCAGTTCCACTGCGACCTGGCGTGCTTTATCCAAATCCGGCTCCTCCGTGAGTACCTGCCCCCCGATGAAGCATCCCACCATCTCCCCATGAACAATAATTGGCGCAGCAAACTGCACCAGGCCGGCATGGCAGATGTAGGAGCATGCCCCTCCGCGCTCTCCCGTGATTTCCGTTCCCTTCCTATCACACTGCTCGCACCTCTGGCTTCCCAGTTCGCACTGTCTGGTAATCTTGCAGAAATCAGTAAAACACGATCCCTGGGTAACCGCCACGCCATCTCTGTCTGCCGTCAGAGCCGCAAATCCCGTCATATCAGAAAATGCGTCCTGAATCCGCTGCAAGGTTTCCACCTCGATCAGTTCCGTTAAATGCAATCTCTGATTCATCCCTGATTCCTCCTAACTATTCTCCCAAAACATTCTTCAGCACGCCAGACAGACGCTCCATATTGATAGGCTTCAGCAGATAGCCCTGGGGATTTAGCGCCAGAACTTCCTGAATGCGCTCCTTATCCGTCATGCCTGTCAAAAACACTACGGGAAGGTTTTTCGTTTTCTCATTGCTTCTCAGTTTCTGCAGCACCT
>CATKZA010000351.1 GCA_949841235.1 uncultured Clostridiaceae bacterium | reverse complement strand
TTCTGACCCTCCCCATGTATCATTAGTGTTCTCACATGTTTTCCATTGTTCTTCACCACATCTCGAATTTCCACAGCATGCTCTGGAAACTGACCAATGATCTCCTCTTTGATTTGTTCGCAGAAATGTTCATATTCCTTTTTCAATCCCATCAATTCTATCCTTTCTTAAAAAAAATGTATTCCAGGCCCCTCCGGAATGAAACACTGGGAATATCCTTCGGAAGCCTGGACTTGCCAGAGAATTTTCTCATCAAATTCCAATAACTTTTTTCTTTGACGTTGCCTTATTTTTGATTTGACAGAAACAGAAAGTGTCGGGTTTTCATTGTCGCTAGGGAGAGGCTTAGATTGGCAACAAATTATTATACCAGATTGAAAATAGACCAACAGAATCAACGAGTTACAGTGGAATGACAATAAATGTTTCAACTATTTTCACTCAAGCACCTTCTGAAATCCTCTGAATAAAGACTAACAAAATCGCCGAAAGAAAACAATGGGCAGAATCTATGGAAAATTACCATATTTTTTTCTCTTTTACACAATAAGATGAAGGAATTCCCTCCAATTCCCCTATGCATTCTGCCCAAAACCCATATGCGATATTTATGCAAAACTGCTAAGAACGAACCCCCATAAATCTGTCCAAACCCATATGATTCCGAGGATCTTCTTATTCCCAGTTAATTACTAGGAAAAGGTGCCAAATCTTACATCGCCAGAAAAGACTGCCAAAGCAAAGGTGCGACTGCAAATCTGCCAGCGCCTCCCTAGGCAAATCTACAGCCGCACCGAATCATCAGGTTCCTATGCCTTGCTCAAAAATTCATGAATCCCTTTGGCGGCAGCCTTTCCGGCACCCATGGCCAGAATAACCGTGGCAGCCCCCGTCACTGCGTCACCGCCGGCGTACACTTTCGCCTTGGAGGTCTGCCCATTGCTCTCCTCCGCCACGATGCACTTCCACTTATTGATATCCAGCCCCTCCGTGGTAGATGAAATCAGCGGATTCGGACTGGTTCCCAGAGACATGATAACCGTATCCACATCCAGGGTAAACTCGGAACCAGGCTTCTCCACCGGCCTTCTCCTCCCGGACTCATCCGGCTCACCCAGTTCCATGCGGATGCACTCCATTCCCTTCACATTTCCCTCATCATCGGTAAATATCTGGGTGGGATTGGTGAGAAGGTCGAAGATAATGCCCTCCTCCTTGGCATGATGCACTTCCTCCACCCTGGCCGGAAGTTCCTCCTCGCTGCGGCGGTATACGATATGTACCTCCGCTCCCAGGCGCAATGCCGTCCTCGCCGCATCCATGGCAACATTTCCGCCGCCCACGACAGCCACCTTCTTGCCCGCCACGATAGGCGTTGCATATTCCTCGTCAAATGCCTGCATCAGATTGCTTCTGGTCAGATACTCATTGGCGGAGAATACGCCGTTGGCATTCTCGCCGGGAATCCCCATGAACTTGGGAAGTCCCGCGCCGGAACCGATAAACACCGCATCAAATCCCTCTTCATTCAGAAGCTCGTCAATGGTAATCGCCTTGCCAATCACCACGTTGGTCTCAATCTTCACGCCCAGAGACTTTACATTTTCCACCTCTGCATCCACTACCTTCGTCTTGGGCAGACGGAATTCCGGAATGCCGTAGGACAGCACGCCCCCGGCCTTGTGTAGTGCCTCGAAAATGGTCACGTCATATCCCAATTTTGCCAAATCCCCGGCACAGGTAAGGCCTGCCGGGCCGGAACCAATCACTGCCACCTTCTTTCCGTTCAGGGATTCCGCCTTCACGGGCTTCACGCCCTGCTCCCTAGCCGCATCGGCCACAAAGCGCTCCAGTTTGCCGATGGAAACCGCATCCCCCTTGATGCCCCGGATGCACTTCACCTCGCACTGGCTCTCCTGGGGGCAAACCCGGCCGCAGACGGCAGGCAGCGCAGAATACTCGCCAATCACATGGTAGGCTCCCTCCACATTGCCCTCCGCTACTTCCTTAATAAATCCCGGAATGTCAATATTGACCGGACATCCCTTCACGCACTGGGGATTCTTGCACTGAAGGCATCTGGTAGCCTCCGCCATGGCCTCCTCTTTATCATATCCCAGGCAGACTTCCTCGAAATTGGCAGCCCGCACCTTCGGGTCCTGCTCCCGCACCGGTATTCTCTTTAATACATCTACTTCCATCTCACTTTTCCTTTCCGCAATAAATATTTACCCATATCTTGCCAGTTTCACTGGCACAGATAATTTTGAAAAACTTCGCAAGGGAATCTTATCCTTCGCAGTTCCCGCAGCCGCCGTGATGGGTATCTCCCTCCTGCAAACGGAGCATGGCTCTGCCCTCCTCCGTCTTATACATTCTCTGGCGAAGCATTGCCTGGTCAAAGTCTACCAGATGCCCGTCAAATTCCGGCCCATCCACGCAGGCAAATTTAATCTCATCCCCCACCTGCAGGCGACAGGCACCGCACATTCCCGTGCCGTCCACCATAAT
>CATKZA010000350.1 GCA_949841235.1 uncultured Clostridiaceae bacterium | reverse complement strand
GTCCGAATATTCCTTTGAAAAAGCAGTATAAAAGCAATAAGTACCACTGCCAGCAAAACGAAAAAGGTATAAACAATATATTTCAATTTTATTCTTTTCATCCCATGCCCCTGATTGCCTCCCTATTATTTACCAAAATAAGCGACGATCTCTTCCATTCTGGAAGTCTGTTTTACATGGAAAGGGCATCTCCTGTCGCAATGGCCGCAGGCTATACAGTCAGACGCTTTCTTTTCCAGGTTCCCGTAATGACCGGCTGCCATGGAATCCCCTGCCACCGCCAGGTCATAGTATTTATTGATCAGACCCACATTCAGGCCCGCAGGACAGGGCTGGCAATGATTACAGTACACACAGTTCCCTACGGCCTCCCCAGGCGTAAATGTACCGATAACAGAATAATCCCGTTCCTCGGAAGATGCCGTTAAAAATCCCAACAGATTTTTTACATCCTCCACACTTCGGATACCCGGCAGCACTGTCAGCACTCCCGGCTTATCCAAGGCATATTGGATGCACTGATAACGTGTCAGCACCCTGCCAAAGGGCGATGTCTTATCATCCAATAGCTGCCCGCCGGAAAAGGGTTTCATCACGGAAATACCCACTCCGTCCGCCTCGCATCTGCGATACAGCGCCATACGCTCTTCGGTACTGCCGTTTGCATAATCTCCATGTCTGTAATCATATCCGGGATTGATGGAAAACATCAGCTGATCCACAATTCCGGTATCCAACACCTTTGTCACAAGGCTGGGCGTATGAGAGGACAACCCGATATGCCGGACCACTCCCTGTTTCTTTAATTCCAGAAGAAGGCTAAGGGCACCGCCCTCCTGATATGCACGCCAGTCCTTTTCTTCATCCAGACAGTGAATAAATCCATAATCTATGTAGTCGGTATGCAATGCTGTCAGCTGGGCATCCACGGAACGCCTGATTGTTTCCACATTCGTAGTCCACCCATATGCGCCCCTTTCATAATTTGCCCCGAAATGTACCTGATAGAACAAATTCTTTCGGACGGATGAAAAGGCTTTCCCATAATAGGTAAATGTCTTTGCATCGGCTGTGGCAAGGTCTGCGTAGTTGATGCCATTCTCATAGGCATATTCCAAGGCCTGGATTGCCTCTTTTTCCTCAGTCTCTGCAATATATAACTACACGCCATTGAAATTTACAGTAACCAACAACGAAAGACCGCCAGCCATAAATGCTCGCTGTAGAAGCAATAGAAAATTCTGGCGGTCTTGAGTCTAGCTTGTTCCCAGACCAATCACGCTGATACGGTCACCTGTCCTTTTGTTTGTCCTGTACTCCATTTTTTCCTCCAATCAAAAACAGATAATATTTACCACAAGTCCGCTCAGAAAAGAAAACAGCATTACATATGCCAGATATAGGGCAAACCGTTTCATTCCTAATACAATCTTTACTGCCCCCAGATTTGTGATCTTCGTAGCCGGCCCGGTAATCATAAAAGCCGCAGCACTTCCCAGGCTCATGCCGTCCGTGAGCCATGCCTGTAGAAGCGGTATGGTTCCGCCGCCGCAGGCATAGAGGGGAACCCCGATGGTTGCCGCCATCAGAACGCCGAATGCCTCATTTCCGCCAAACAATCCCGCCATTACATCTGCCGGCACATACCGCTGAAACAATGCGGATAAAGCGATACCGGCCAGAAAGTACCACCCGGTAGCTTTTACATTTCTCCCCAGGTTCTTGAGAAAGCGAAGCAGCAGATTCGAATCTGTATCCCTGCTCACTGGCTCTTCAAAGCCATGAAACTTGAAAAAGGGCTGATTGCGATAAAAAATCCGCAGTAATCCTCCTGCAAAAATACCGCATAAAAAGCAGGACAGCATGCGCACTGTCAGGGCTGGCACTCCCAGAGCCGCGCTGTAAATAATCAGCTGTGGGTTCAGTAGGATGGAACTCATCATAAAAGCTGCCAGCCAGTCATCCCTCATTCCACTTTTGGAAAAGGATGCGGCAATCGGAATGGTTCCGTACATACACAAAGGAGAGGCAATCCCCAACGCACTGGCAACCACAATTCCCATAGTCCCCAGCCGCTTTTCTCCCATGGAACGGAATGCTCTGTGAATAGGCTCCTTCAAAAACACGGAGACCAAGCTCCCCAGCACCATTCCCAATACCCAGTATTGAAAGATCTGCTCCAGCTGAACACTGAAATAGTACCAGAGATAGACTGCTTCACGGCGCAAAATATCAATCATCTATACTCACCAGCTCATATGCCCGGCTTCCCAAGCCGATCTTTTCCGCCTGCTCCAGCGTGTGCAGACCATTACGGGATTCAATCCTGTCAATCAGAGATTGTCCATCCTCCGCCCCATAGACCAGATCCACACAAGCCTGGTCAAGAGCCACCGGGTCGTAGGATGCCAGAATCCCGATATCGTGCATATCTGGCTCCGCAGGGCTTCCGTCACAGTCGCAGTCCACCGACAGGCGGTTCATCACATTGATATACAGGATATTTCCATCCAGA
>CATKZA010000349.1 GCA_949841235.1 uncultured Clostridiaceae bacterium | reverse complement strand
GTGCATGGCAAAAAACGTAGGCGTAGCGGGGTGTTGCTCATCCAGTGGATGAGCGCTTAACACCGACCGAAGCGGAGCGTAGACCGCTGAGGATTTTTGTCATGTGCAATCAGAAAAATAGGCAAGTCTAAACTATCAAGAAATTAGGAAACGCTGTACTAGTGAACAGGTCAGCACGCTAGCGCAAGAAAAATCAATTTCTAGCCATCGGAAGCCAAATGGCTGGCGGGCAATTTTTCCGCGCGGAAGGGATTCCACCAGACAGCCAGCCCGCCCAGCAGGATGCCATCCAAGATTCCCACCAGCACGTCCGTGGGATAGTGAATCCCCACATACACTCTGGAAAAGGCAATCAGCGCCGCAAGAACAACCGCCGGGATGCCATATTTCTTGGGAAAGAGATAGGCAATCACCGTGGCGGCGGCAAAGGACGAACCGCTGTGACCCGACGGAAAGGAAAAATCCACCGCCCTCCCCACCAGGCATTGCAGCCCCTCAACCACCTCATAGGGGCGGATGCGGGCCACCGCATTCTTCAAGATGCCATTGTTCACAATCAGGGAAAAGAGCAGGGCTAGCCCGATGGTCGCCCCGGCTCTCCTGGTCTTTCCCATGCACAAGCACAGGATGGCCACCAGAATCCAGAAAATCCCCCCATCCCCCAGGGCGGTAATCACTTTCATCATCGGGGTAAGTATCGGATTTCTTATGTATTCCTGTATCCATAATAAGATTTCTCCGTCCATTCTATTTCTCCTATCGCAAACTCTACCTGCAAAGCGATAATACAATTTCGCATCACCTTTATACTCGCTACGCTATCCTTCCACCTACCTTCCGCCCCTCATGGCATACTCCACCCCATGCATTCCCTGGATTTCCCCAATCATCCTCTCCAGTTCCACCCGGCTATTCACAAGGATCGTCACCCGCATGCTGTTATCCCGCTCGCTGTAATCAATCTTTTTCATCGTCTTCTTTCTGGAAATAATATAGGTGAGAACCCCAAGTATAAACTCGTTGTCCCCGTCTTCCTCAAAGGTAATGTCGATGATTCCAGAATACCCGGCGACATCCGTCTCATCCTGCAATGTGCCGGGCTCCTCCTCCCGGGAAGCGGAATGGATCGGGGCATTGCGAAGCCACTTCTTGATTCCATTTCTGGCATTGGCAGTCTGTGCAAAGGTAAGCCACTCCTCGCTGGGGCCGGCTCCCTCCTGCGACGTGACGATTTCTACCACGTCTCCATTGCGCAAGACATAATCCAGTTCCTCCTTCTTTCCATTGACACAGGCACCCACAAGGCTATTTCCCACATCATGATTCACGGAATACGCAAAATCCACGATGGTGGAGCCATTCTGCAAACGCTTGGCATCCCCCTTCGGCGTAAAGCACAGAATGGTCTCCGAAAATAAATCAAAATCACATTTCACCAAATCAATAAATTCCGCATTGTCCGACACATCCCGCTGCCATTCCAGAATCTGCTTGAGCCAGATGGACTTCTCCCGCTGGCTCTTGCTAATCTCCTTGGCATCCACCAGATGAACGCCATATTTCCAATTGGCCAGCACGCCATATCTGGCCTGATCCTCCATCTCCTCCGTCTTGATCTGAACCTCGAACTTATTTCCATTCCTGGAAATCAGCGTCGTATGGATTGCCTGATACATATTCTCCTTTGGCAGGGCAATATAATCTTTAATCCGATCCGGAACGGGCTTATACAGATTATGCAGAATGCCCAATGTAATATAGCAATCCCGCACGGAATTGACAGTCAGCTTCACCGCGCCAATATCATACATTTCTTCCAGAGACTTTTTACCATTAATCATTTTCCGATAAATGCTAAAGAGATGCTTTACCTCGTATCGAATCCTGTATAGCATGCCGGCATCGTCCAGTCCCAAGCTCACCTCCCTCAGTACCGGCGCCATTTTTTTCTTCTGCCTTACCACATTGATCTTATCCTTGATTTCCGAATATCCCTGAGGATACAGGTAGGAAAAGGACAGGTCCTCCAGTTCCGTGCTCAAGATAGAAATCCCCAATCTCTGGGCAATGGGAGAAAACAAATCCATCGTCTCGCTGGCAATCTCAATCTGCTTCGTGTGTTTTTGATATTGAAGCGTCCGCATATTATGCAATCGATCCGCTAACTTTATGATAATGACCCGGATATCCTCCGCCATTGCCAGAACCAGCTTCCGAAAACTCTCCAGTTTCATTTCCGCCTTGGAGCTCTCATTGGAAAATGCCGTCAGCTTCGTGACGCCATCCACCAGAAACATCACCTCCCGGCCAAACTGCTCCTGAATATTCCGGCTGGACATCTCCGTGTCTTCCACCACATCATGCAATAAGGCGGCAATGATTGTCTCCCTGTCCAGACGCAGTTCCGACAGGATCATCGCTACGCAGAGCGGATGCATGATAAAGGGCTCGCCTGATTTTCTGTATTGCCCCGCATGGGCATCCCTGGCAACCTCAAATGCCTTTCTAATCATCC
>CATKZA010000348.1 GCA_949841235.1 uncultured Clostridiaceae bacterium | reverse complement strand
AGTCGGTTTGAGGATGCGAAGAAGGCTTTGTATACCGGGGCTTCCCAGGTAGTGATTCGAAAGGCGCTCCTGCCGGAGGAGGAGGAACTTCAAGAGATTTTTGCCCGTTTCGGGAAGGAAAAGCTGGTGGTGGAGATTGACATGAAGGCTGATTTCCACACGGCAGAGCAGTTGGATTCCCTGTATGAGCTGGGCTTTGGCACAGCCATCCTGAAGCATATCAATACTACGAAGAGTTTTGAGGAGGCTATCAGCGGCACAAAGATGAAGGTGATGATTCGGGATGGCTTGGTGAGAAATGATCTGGCGGAACTCCTATCCCATGATACCGTGGAGGCGGTGCTCACCAATTATTTCGAGGAGAAGGATATCTACAAGTCAAAGCGGGCCTTGAAGAAGCAGGGGCTGGATGTGGAAGTCTTTGAGAGCATGATAGACTTTTCGGATTTCAAGCTGAACGAGCAGGGGCTGATTCCGGCGGTGGTGCAGGATTACCGGACGGGAGAGGTCTTGATGCTAGGCTATATGAGCAAGGAATCCTTTGGCAAGACAATCAAGACGGGGAGGATGACCTATTACAGCCGGAGCAGGCAGGAACTCTGGCTGAAGGGGGAGACTTCCGGGCATTTCCAGTATGTAAAAAGCCTGATGCTGGATTGCGATAATGATACGATTCTTGCCAAGGTTCGCCAAGTGGGTGCGGCATGCCATACGGGAAGCCGCAGCTGCTTCTTCCAGGAACTGGCAAAGAAGGAGTATGTCTCCACCAATCCGCTGCAAGCGCTGACGGAAGATTTTCAGATTATTCTGGATCGGAAGAAGAATCCCAAAGAGGGATCCTATACGAATTACCTCTTCGATCATGGCATTGACAAGATCTTGAAGAAATGTGGGGAGGAGGCCGCAGAGATTATCATTGCGGCAAAAAATCCGGATGCAGAGGAATTGAAATATGAGATTGCGGATTTCCTCTATCACATGATGGTTTTGATGGCGGAGTGTGGCTTGGACTGGAGTGATATCACAAAGGAACTGGTAAATCGCAGATAGAAAGGAATGGTGCGTTTATGATGGCATTTTTGGCAAAATCAGTGGCAGATTTAAGTTTTGGAGGGGCATTTGCGTGGTATGGGATAAAATATCTGATTTCCGGGGCATTGGCGCTGGGTGCGATCATGTTGGGAATCAAGCTGCGCAAGAATAAGATTGCGAAGATGGAATCCCAGAAGCCTGCGGAGACAGAGTAGAAGGGGAAAAGATTTTTGCGAGAATATCCCATATGTATGGAAGTGCAGGGGAAAGCGCAAGGATGGGGAATGATATGGAGATTGAGAAGAAGTTTCTGCTGAGGAAGATGCCGGAACATATGGAACATCGGGAGAAGAGGGAATTGGAGCAGGGGT
This sequence comes from uncultured Clostridiaceae bacterium, assembly GCA_949841235.1. GTDB lineage: Bacteria > Bacillota > Clostridia > Lachnospirales > Lachnospiraceae > Butyribacter. The sequence continues at coordinate 1,159 of CATKZA010000348.1, read as the reverse complement.
ATCTCTGCGTCCGTCCCACTGTGCGAATCAGGAAGTGTGATGAGGCGTATATTCTCACATATAAGGGAAAGCAGGGAACGGAGGGCATGGATTTGGATGCCCAAGTCAATCAGGAGGTGGAGATGCCTCTGACGGAGGAGGCGTATCTGCATCTGCGGGAGAAGGTGGATGGCCATCTGATCTCGAAAACCAGATACCTGATTCCCCTGCCTGATGGGCATACCGGGGAGTTGGATGTGTTTCACGGCAGATTGGAGGGGTTGCATTTTATCGAGGTAGAGTTTGCAGATCCCGAGGATGCGGAATCTTTTTGCCCGCCGTCCTGGTTTGGGGAGAATGTCAGCAGGGATGAGAGATATACAAACAGCTATCTCGCCTTTTGCGAGGATTTATCAGCATTTGGCAGGGGATAGCAGATGTTATTTCAATATGAGAAAAGAAAAGTTGCGATATTCAGGCTTGCGGCGCATGATTTGAATTTTCATGTCCTGAATGGCAACAAGAAAAATGGAGGCTCAAAATGTATAAGATTGTAAAGAAAGAATATCTTGCCAACAATATTTGGCTGATGGATGTGGAGGCGCCCAGGGTGGCAAAATCCTGCCAGCCCGGACAGTTTGTCATCGTGAAGACGGATGACAAGGGGGAGCGCATTCCTCTCACCGTGTGCGATTATGACAGGGAGAAGGGAACGGTTACCATTGTATTTCAGACGGTGGGCGCATCCACGGAGCTGATGAAGGATTTGGAGGTGGGGGACGGCTTCCAGGACTTCGTGGGACCTTTGGGGTGTGCTTCTGAACTGATTGAGAAATCGGTGGAGGAGCTGAAAGAGGAGCGCATTCTGTTCGTGTGCGGCGGCGTGGGGACGGCTCCGGTCTATCCCCAGGTGAAATGGATGCACGAGCATGGCATTGACGTTGATGTGATTATCGGTGCCAGAACGAAGGATCTTATGATTCTGGAGGATGAGATGAGGGCGGTTGCCGGAAATCTCTATGTGGCTACAGATGATGGCTCCTATGGCTTTAAGGGAAACGGATGCGACCAGATTAACGACCTGGTGAACAATCAGGGCAAGACCTATACCAGAGTGGTTGCCATCGGCCCTATGATTATGATGAAGTTTGTGGCGAAGCTTACCAAGGAGTTACATATC
>CATKZA010000347.1 GCA_949841235.1 uncultured Clostridiaceae bacterium | reverse complement strand
CAGTCCCCGTTATCATGGACAATGCTTGTTGCTGTTCCCAGTGACAACGCTTGATGAGAGACCAGTATGGTCTGAAATTAGGTGGTACCGCGGAGTTGATTCGCCCTAAGTAGAATGGATATTCTATTTGGGGTTTTTTTGCTGTATAGGGAAATTTGGATTCAGAAAGGAAAAGAGCGTATGAAGTTAGAAAAATTGATTGGTTCGAGATTTAAGGAGAAGCCGGCAGATTGCGTGATTGACAGCCATGCCCTGATGGTGCGGGGAGGCTATATGAAGAATGTGGGGAATGGCATTTTTTCAGAGTACCCGGCATTGAAGAGGATTACTGCCAAGATTGAGAGGATTATCCGCAGGGAGATGGATGCCATTGACGGGCAGGAGGTGCTGTTTCCGGTGGTGCTTCCCGCAGATTTGTGGGATGAGTCCGGCAGGTATGAGAGCGTGGGAAATGAGCTTCTGCGTTTTTCGGACAGAAATCAGTCCCGCATGGTGCTGGCCATGACCCACGAGGAGGCGGCGGTGCATCTGGTGCGGGAGTATGCCCAGTCCTATGCGAAATATCCCTTTATGATCTATCAGGTACAGAGGAAGTTTCGGGATGAGGCAAGGCCCAGGGCAGGCATGATCCGGGTGCGGGAGTTTACGATGAAGGATGCCTATTCCTTCCACACCTCCCAGGAGGATTTGGAGAGGTATTATGACAGATGCTATGTGGCGTACAACCGCATCTTCCAGAAGGCGGGCATCCCGGAAGTGGTTACGGTGGCTTCGGATTCCGGCATGATGGGGGGGAATATTTCCCATGAGTATATGCTCTTGACCCCGGTGGGGGAGGATACCATTGTTTTCTGCGATGCCTGCGGCTATCGGGCGAACATGGAGGCGGCGGAGAATAAGATGGTGAACGATCTTCCCGGCGTGGCAGCGCCCTTGCAGTGCGTGGAGACACCGGAGTGCAAGACCATCGAGGACGTTTGCCGGTATTTGAAGAGTGACGAGAAGTTATCCTGCAAGGCGGTGGTGTATCAAAAAAATGCGAACGATCAGTTCGTGGTCGCCTTTGTGCGGGGGGATTACGAGGTCAATGAGACCAAGCTGCGCAATATCGTGGGGGAGGAGATCCACACGGCGGAAATCACGGAAGATGATCCGCTGGTTGCAGGATACATTGGCCCCTATGATATTTCAGGAGAAGTGGAATTTTATCTTGACGTGAGTTTGCAGGGCATTGAAAATCTGGTGGCGGGAGCCAACAGGGAGGGGTATCATTATACGGGGCTAAACCTGGAGCGAGACTTGGAAGGTGCAGAGTATGTGGATATTTCCAAGATCCAGGAGGGCAGCGTGTGTCCCTGCTGCGGAAAGAAAGCCATCACCATCAAGCGGGGAATCGAGGTAGGCAATATTTTCCAGCTTGGCACCAAGTATACGGAGAGCATGGGAATGCAGTACACGGACGAGAATGGAGAACTCCACTATCCGATCATGGGATGCTATGGGATTGGCGTGGGGCGCATGGCGGCTTCCATCTGTGAGGCACACCACGATGAATACGGTCCGATCTGGCCCATTTCCATCGCACCCTGGGAGGTGCATATCTGCTGTCTCAGAGCGGATGATGAGGAGACCAGGGCGGTGGCCGACAGGCTTTATGGGGAATTGCTGGATGCAGGGGTGGAAGTGATTTACGATGACCGGGAGGGCGTGCGGCCCGGAGCCATGTTCTCTGATGCGGATCTTCTGGGCGTGCCCGTGCGAGTGGTGGTGAGTCCCAGGAATCTGAAAGAACATGTGGTGGAAATTACTACCAGAGATAAGTCAGTGAAGGAGATGGTGGCGCAGGAAGAGGCCTTTGCATATATTCAGGGCCTGCGCCAGAGATTGCATGACGAGATTGCCGCAAAGGTAGAGCCATATGATTCTGATGACAATATGACGAGGAATGGAGATTGATGGAAATGAAGAGGTTCAAAGGCTTGGGGGGAATGGCTGCCATGGCGTTCCTTGCCGGCATCTTGATGGCGGGCGGGGCATTGGGGGAATCTTCCGCTGCCTTGGCAGAAGGAGATGAGGGTATCGAATGCCGGGCAGAGGACGGTGCGGAGGAGCCGGAGACAGAACTGGAGGAACCGGTTTTGATGGCGGCATCTAGGACGGATGGCAGGATTTTGCTGTGCTGGGATGAAATAGAAGGAGGAGAGGAGTATGTGCTCTACCGGAGCAGGAAGAGAAGTGGCGGCTTCCACCGGATATACAGAACGGATGGGGAGAAGTGCCGCTATACGGACAGGAAGCGTGTTCCCGGAAGAGCATACTACTATCGTCTGAAAGTATTTTCCGGGGAGGGGGGTGCCGGTTCTTGCAGCGAGACGGTGAAGGGGCGTTCCTTAAAGAAAGTTCATCTGAGCAGGATTTCCAATGTGTCCGGCTCCCGAAAGCTTGTGTTGCACTGGAAGAAAGTGAAAGGAGCGGACAGCTATCAGATTCTGAGGAAGAATGAGGCAAAGAACAGATATCAGGTAATTGCCACCGTGAGCGGAAAAAGGAATTCCTATGCTGACAGGAA
>CATKZA010000346.1 GCA_949841235.1 uncultured Clostridiaceae bacterium | reverse complement strand
AATTGCGAGGTCTTTCCTGCTCCTTTTGCAGTGTTTCTCCAGGGGGATGACAGGAATTACCTGGAGCCGGACGTGACGGTTGTCTGCGACGGGGACCGGCTGACGGAGAAGGGGTGCAAGGGTGCGCCGGACTGGGTGATCGAAATCGTCTCGCCTTCCAGCAGGGAGATGGATTATTATAGGAAATTATTCTTGTATCGCACGGCGGGAGTCCGGGAATACTGGATTGTGGATCCTGACAAAAGTCGGATTACGGTGTATGATTTTCAGCGGGATGGAGGCGGGGAATACGCCATGGGAGAAGATGTGCCGGTGGGAATCTATGAAGGGCTTGCGATCAATGTGATTTAATGTGAATGATGAAATAGTGGAGGTCTGTTCATGAAGAAATCAATCTATGCAATTTTGGCGCTGGTGTTTTTGATTGCGGTGGGGGGATATTATTATGCCACATTTCCGTCAATCAATATCCACGAGCCGATGTTCTGGGGAACATTGCTTGTTATCTGCATCGTGCTGGCGGTAATCTGCGGATTGCGCAGCCTGCGGGGGATGACGGGAAGGGGCGGCATGCATCTGTCAGACGTGAAAAAGTTTCCGGCATTGGCAAAGCTGTTTTTGGCAATGGCAGCCCTGGTGGTGGTGATTTATATCGTTGGAAGCATTGCCGGAAGCACGATTTTTCGTGCCAGGACGTATGCTTCTCTGATGCCTGTGAAAAATTATGAATTCAGCGAGGATATCGAGGAGAGCAATCAGGTGACGGATATCGCCCTGATGGATACGGAGAGTGCCAGGAAGTTCGGCAACCGCAAGATTGGCTCCCTGTCGGATGTGGTGAGCCAGTACGAGGTGGAGGCGGATTATACCCAGATCAGCATCCAGGGACACCCGATGAAGGTGTCCAGCCTCAAATATGCCAGTTTCTTTAAGTGGTGGAATAACAGGGGAGAGGGCATTCCGGGCTATGTGAAGGTGAATCCGGTCAATTCCGAGGCAGAGTATGTGCCTCTTGAACATGGGATGAAGTACGTGCCGTCAGGATACTTTAATGAGAATCTGCAGCGCCATGTGCAGCTTGCCTATCCCACGAAGATTATTTCCGGCTACCATTTCGAGATTGACGATGAGGGAAAGCCTTTCTATATCTGCCCTACCATGAAGCCGAGAGTGGGGCTTTTCGGAGGAATGGATGTGAATGGGGTGATCATCTGCAATCCAGTGGACGGCAAATGCGACTACTATGCGGTGAATCAGATTCCGGCCTGGGTGGACTGCGTCTATGCGGGCAGGCTCCTGACGAAGAAGTATGATTGGTTTGGAACGCTTTCCGGAGGCTTTTGGAATAGCATCATCGGCCAGAAGGGTTGCAAGATTACCACGGATGATTTTGGATATAAAATTATTGGGGACGACGTGTGGGCATATACGGGCGTCACTTCTGTCAACGGGGATCAGAGCAATATCGGGTTCGTGCTGATGAATCAGAGGACCAGCGAGGCAAAATATTATAAGGTGTCCGGCGCGGAGGAGCATTCTGCCATGGAGTCCGCTCAGGGGGCGGTGCAGGAGAAGCGGTACAAGGCATCCTTCCCCAGCCTGATCAATGTGGCCGGGCAGCCCACGTATATTATGGTATTGAAGGATTCCGGGGGACTGGTGAAGATGTATGCCATGGTGAATGTGGAGCAGTACAATATCGTGGCCACGGCCACCAGCCAGACAGAGGTGTTTGCCAAGTATCGGAAGATGCTGGCAAACGACGGGGATGTGGAGACCAGCGAGGAGAACTGGAAGAAAAAGACGGTGACGGTGGAGAGCGTGCAGTTTGTGGACACGGAGGATGGCACCATGGTGTATGTGAAGGATACGGAGCATGGCGTGTACAAACAGGCATTCAAGGATAATGAGGACTTGATTCGGATTTCTGCGGGAGACGTGCTGGTGATGGAATACGAGCAGGTGACGGAGGATGAGAATGAGATTCATCAGATTAGGAACTTTGAGTTTGCCGGGGATGGCGGGTCAGCCCCATCTCCATCTCCCTCTCCATCTTCATCGCCGGGGTTGTAGGAATCACCGTAAAGCGGCATCTGCTTTGACTGGCATTTTTCGGTGCTATTTTACAACACAAACTTTGTTTGCGTTTTTTATGTAAAAATGTGCATTTTCAGCGCTGATAAGCGAAAAGTATTGCGAATGCAATACTTTTGGTGTTACTATGAATGGCGAAGCCGTGAATAGCAACAATGCATCATAAACTGATATACCAAAAAGGAGGAGCGGAATATGCGGGAACGTTTTGCCAGGTTTATGCAGGGAAGGCATGGGGCTGACCAGTTGAGCAATTTTCTGGTCATTGCCGCATTGGTTCTGGTGGTGCTGGAAATATTCATTCCCATTCCCAGGGTGCGCCATGCCATGAACTCCCTGGGCGTTGCCATGATTCTAGCATCATATTTCAGGATGTTTTCCAGGAACCATGCCAGGAGATATGAGGAGAATGAGCGGTTTTTGAAGTATTTCAACCGGGTGAAGTTCTGGTGGAACGGGAGGAGGGCCAGGTCTGC
>CATKZA010000345.1 GCA_949841235.1 uncultured Clostridiaceae bacterium | reverse complement strand
GACGCATGGAGTGACAGCGGGAAAAATCTTTGTGACGGCATTTTTAGATTTTAAAACATATAAAAAGTTTTCAGAAGCGTTGGCATGGGAAACGGAAGTGTGGATAGCGGAAATGCCGGAGCATATGATCCATTTGAATGGAGATCGATTTCTGGGGCCAAGATGGTAGTTTTACAAATAAGTAAAGATAGGTTTATAATGTGATAAAACTATAATTTACATGATAATAGCATCATCTGATTAGCATAGTTAATTGAAGTTTTGTGATATAAATAATGCCGCCGCAAGTGTTTTCATTGCAACACTTGCGGCGGCATTGTTGTTAAAATACCATCTGGTAATAGGATGGGTTTCCCTAGCAGGTAATCACCGTGCCGGTCTTGCCCTCCATTCCCGCCAGTGCGGTGTCGATGCTGGTGATGATGGCTTTCCGCTTTCTTGCGTCGGAGGAGGAGGCGAAGGAGACGGCGGCCTCCACTTTCGGAAGCATAGCACCCTTGGTAAACTGCTTTTCCTCGATATACCGGGTGGCTTCCTCCACGGTCATGGAATCCAGGAGGATTTCCTCTTCCGTGCCGAAGTTCAAAGCGACCTTCTCCACGCCGGTGAGGAGAAGGAGGATGTCCGCATCCAGCTGCTCCGCCAGGCAGGCGCTGGTCAGATCCTTCTCAATCACGGCGCTAGCGCCTTTCAGCCGGGTTCCCTGCTGGAGTACCGGGATGCCGCCGCCTCCGGCGGCAATCACGATCTGCTCCGCATCCATCAGGGCTTTGATGGCATCCAATTCATAGATTTCCATGGGACGGGGAGCTGCTAGGATTCTCTGGTATCCCTTTCCCTGGATCTCCGTCACATAATTTCCCTTCTTTTCCTCGGCCTTGGCATCCTCCTCGCTCATATACCGCCCGATGCGCTTGTGGGGCTGGGCGAAGGCGGCATCAAAAGGATCCACCCGCACTTGGGTAATCAGAGTGGATACGGGCTTGTAGATGCCCCTGTCCAAAAGTTCCGTGCGGATGGCATTCTGCAAATCATAGCCAATGTAACCCTGGCTCATGGCACTGCACACGGACATGGGGGCTACGGTATTTTCCGGCTCCAGTCTGCTGTACTCCGTCATGGCCGCATGAATCATTCCTACCTGGGGGCCGTTGCTGTGGGTGATAATCACTTGGTATTTCGCCTCGATCAAGTCTACGATGGCAGAAGCGGCGTTCTTTACCGCTGTCTTCTGTTCCGGGAAGGTTTTTCCCAGGGCGCTGTGTCCCAGAGCCACCACTACTCTTTTATTTTCCATAAGATTGTTCCTCCGTTAATGATAGTCGCATGTTCCCTCTTGCCCATATGGACAATATTGTACCATGTATTGGGAGGAAAATCAAATCAACTGCTTCCATTCCAATTCCCTTCGATGCATTTATGCCGTTACTATTCACGGTTCGATAACAGTCGAGGGTTTTTGGCATGGTTTATGCCATCTTCTCAAATACGGGGATATATTCCAGTGGGGCTTTTGCAGTAATCCATTGCCCGCCCGCTAGAGTCGTCTCCTCATGGATGTTTTTCCAGGTGCCGGCGGGCAGATACACCTTCCGTTCCCTCCTGCCAGCCTCTAGAATGGGAGCCACCAGATACCGGCTTCCAAACATGTATTGATCTTCTAATTTCCAGCAGTTCTCGTCTGCGGGAAATTCGTAGAACATGGTTCGCAGCAAAGGCGCACCAGTCTTGGAGGCTTCCCGCATCAGTTCTTCCAGGTAGGGCTTCATATCCTGTCGGAGCGTCAGGTGCTTTTTCAATGTCTGGAATACCTCCTCCCCATAGCTCCACATCTCATTGGGCTGTCCCGTATAGAGATATCCGCCGCCCCATTCCAGGTCGGATAGGGGCTTGATGTCGTGGGGACCTCGGTCGCCGTGCATTCTGAGAATGGGGGTAAATACGGCATATTCAAACCAGCGAATCAGCAGTTCGTGGAAAGCCGGGTCACGGGCATCATCCGTCATAAAGCCGCCGATATCCGTATTCCACCAAGGGATTCCGGCAAGTCCCATATTGAGGCCGGCCACAACCTGGTCACGCAGGGATTCATAGGTACTGTTCACATCTCCCGACCAGAGAAGGGCACCATATTTCTGGCTTCCCGCCCATCCGCACCGAAGCAGGCTACAGCATTCTGCTTCCATGCCTTCCTCTTGAAATCCCTCGTAAAATGTCTTTGCAATCATTTTGGGATAGAGATTGCTGACTTCCAATCCTGTTCCCATATAATAGCGGTAATTAGCGTAATCGTACACGGCGAAATCCGGTTCGCAGTTATCCAGCCAGAACATGTCGATTCCCAAATCCTTATAATTTTTCTTGCACGTATCCCACAAGAACTTCTGGGCTTCCGGGTTGGTGACATCAATGGAAACGCAATCCCCTCCAAAATCATATGTCTGCATGCTGCCGTGTTCCGTGCGAATCAGCAGTCCCCTGTCATTGAGTTCGGAGAAATGAATGCTTTTCCGGTCCACATTGGGCCAGACGGATACCATGACCTTGGTTCCCATGCTGTGAAGCTCGTCGCACATAGCCTTGGGGT
>CATKZA010000344.1 GCA_949841235.1 uncultured Clostridiaceae bacterium | reverse complement strand
TCTTCAGTTCCTCCAAATCCCCTGTCAGCAAAAAAGAAACGTCCTCTCCCTTTTGCAGACGCCTTCCCTCTATGATTTCCTCCACGATTTTCTCGTACATTGCACTCTCCCTTCCTATGCATCCAATCCACATGACCTTCCTATGCATCCAATTCGCATGACAGCCATGCCCTGCCATTCATTTCATTTTCTGCCAACCGGCGCAAACGAGCCCGCACATCCTCACCTTGCCTTCAAAGGAATGAATCTCCATTCTACAAGGCATCCGAACCACGCTGTCAAAGTAAGGCATCTGAACCAGACTGTCAAAAGTTCTCCAACAGCCCCCGGAATCCCTCCTTCTTGAAAATGTCCCGGTAATAAGACACCTCGCCCATAATCAGATCATCAATCATCCCCATGCCCAGCAACTCCACCGGTGCCCGATCGTCCGTCAGGACATACTCACCCGGGGTATATCTGACGAGCCGAGCCGAAACCTTCTCCATCATTTCCGCCAGTTCCCGGCTTTTCTCCCGTCCCATGTTTTCCTCCAATCTTTGAATCATCCCCCCATTTTCCGAGGCAAACAGTTCCCGGTTGGTGCTTCCCTCCTCGTCCGCCGTATACACATTAGAAAACACATGGCCGATGGTGTCCGACAGATAGGCATTGATATCCCCCTCCTTCTCTCCCTTCATATTGAGATTCACAATCATCACCCCATCCTCTGTCAAATGCTCCTTCACCATCTGAAAAAATTCCACCGAGGACATCTGAAAAGGAATGGTAATGTCCCGGTAGGCATCCACCATAATCACGTCATACTTCCGATCCACCGCCTGAAGATAAGCCCTTCCGTCATAAGTAGCGACATTCTGCCCCTCCTGCCGTCCGAAGTACTTCTCCGACAGCCCCGTAATCTTCTCGTCAATCTCCACGCCCTCGATCTCCACATGATCAAAATACCTCTCGCACTGGGTAGCATACGTTCCCGTCCCCATGCCCAGCACCAGCATCTTTAGCTTCTCCTTCTCATGCACCCCCGCCATAAAGGGTGCCGCCATGGCCACATCGTAATACAGCCCGGACAGAGCATCATCCTTCCGCATCACGGACTGCACCCCGAAAAGCACGTTGGTGGACAGGATGACTTTCTCCTCATCCTCCTTCACCTGGAGATAGTTGTAGACAGACTCCCCCTCATAGGTGAGATTCTGCTCCCAGAATGCAAAACTTCCGCCACAGCCAAAGATGCAGCACAATGCAAACAGACATCCCGAAACCACCATTTTCCGCAGACCTGTGCGGGAAGAGACGAAGTAAATCCCCGCCAGCAAGAGCAAAATCCCGCCAAAAATCAAAAAGGTAATAGCCGTCCCCACCGCAGGTATGGTCACGAAAGTAGGAACAAACGTTCCGATAATGCTGCCCACGGTGTTAAAGGCTCCCAGCGTTCCCACCGTCTTTCCGTTATCCTCCAAGCTCTCCGTGGCATATTTTACCAGGGAGGGGGGCACCGTCCCCAGAAGAAACAGGGGAAAGACAAATATGACCATGCAGGCGAGAAATGCCGCCCAGATCAGGAAATTATGGTTCACCGTCACCACCAGCACCCCGGAGATTCCCAGGATGATATATTTCCCCAGCACGGGAATCCCCGCAATCCACAGGGCGGCCACAAGCATTCTCCCGTAAAGCCGTCCGGGATCCGGATCCCTATCCGCCTTTCTTCCTCCGTATATATTTCCCAGTGCCATGGCAATCATAATGGTTCCTATGATAATCGTCCACACGATCTGGGAGGAACTAAAATAAGGCGCTAGCAGTCTGCTAGCACCCAATTCCACCGCCATCACGGACATTCCCGCAAAAAATTCCGTCAGATACAGATAACTTTTATTCTGTAAAATTCCCGCTCTCTCTTCCGGCATGTCAATCCTCCTCCAAATGCTCTCTGCCCTGGGCAATCATGGTGCGCACATGACCATCCGCCAGAGAATAGAAAACCGACTTTCCCTCCCTGCGGCTCTTCACCAGCTTGCTCTGCTTCAAAATCCTTAACTGATGGGAAATCGCCGACTGGGTCATATGCAACGCCTCGGCAATATCGCACACGCACACTTCTGCCTCAAAAAGTACAAAGAGGATGCGAATCCTGGTGGAATCCCCAAACACCTTGAATAGTTCCGCCAAATCGTACAACTCCGTCTCATCCGGCATCGTCCGATTGACAATCTCCAGCAAATCCCTGTGAACCTCTATCGTGTCACAGCAATCTAAATCCTTTTCAGCCATATGAAATCTCCATTTTCACGCAATCATAATGATAAGCAGCCATTCCCTCTCCCAGCGAGTCCTACCCGCAGTTGATAACGATTCACGGCACTTCTTCCCACTTGGAATAGACAGCTGCCTTTTCCATTTTACGGGAAATAAAAATGAAATGCAAGAGTGCATTGCTAATGCCCGATGCCTCACGGCACTGAAATGTGCTTACAATTTTTTTACAAAAAGAGCCCGAATCGCATTTAGCACTGCAATCACCATGACCCCCACGTCCGCAAAGATAGCCATCCACATATTGGCAATGCCCACAGCCCCCACAAGCAAGCAGATGAATTTGATGCCAATGGCAAAATAAATATTCTGAT
>CATKZA010000343.1 GCA_949841235.1 uncultured Clostridiaceae bacterium | reverse complement strand
AGGAGGTTTTTTATGTCACAAATCCAAGCATACATCATGATGTTCCTCACTGGCGGCTTCCTCTACTGCGGGCTGGAAATCCTTGCCAGAGGATACTCTCACATATCCATGCTTCTGGCAGGAGGCACCTGCTTCCTCCTCGTAGGGGCAGTGCAGTACATTCTCGGTCCCTCCGCCTCCCTGCTGAGCCAAATGCTTTTCTGCGGCATCATGATTACCACGGTAGAGTTTATTTTTGGCATAGTGGTCAACAAGCAGATGCACCTGAATGTATGGGACTACTCGGGACAGCAATATAATTTTTTGGGGCAGATCTGCCTCCTATATACCAACCTCTGGTTCCTATTGTCCTGCCCTATGATCCTGCTCCATGACTTTATGGAATTTGTCCTGCTAGACAGCAGATTCCCCACCTACCGGATATTTTAATTTATTGTATAAATCTAGTACCAAGCGGCAGCGTACCTGTCAAGATACAAGAAGAGCCCTGCACCCCGGCAGGACTCTTCTTGTTCTTTCATCTGTATGCTGTATAGTTTTGTGATTATGCTACGGCTATCCAATTCAGTTCGTTCATCAACTGATCCTTCTCTCTTGGCTCGCAGTTCCCTGATAAGAGTAACTTGCTCTTTAAATCCATAGTCATAATACCCAAAATGGATTTTGCATCCACACAGTAACTTCCGCAGTACAGATCAAAATCCGCATCATACTTAGAAACTACATGTACGAACTTGCGCACATCAGCTACATCATGAAATTTAATTGGGAATTTTTCCATGATAATCACTCCTTTTTGCAATTAATATCTCACTACATTTACCATCCCATACATTATATGTTACCCCAACTCCCATGTAACATTGCCCAATGCTACCACATTTTTCCGGGGTTTTATACTCGTTTTCTATTATTTTTATACGAAATCTTTGTTTTTTTACCATTTTTTATAAAACTCCATACTTTTTACGATATTTTGCCGGGGTGATACCGTTCTTCTTTTGGAAATATTCGCTGTATCTGCTCTGGGAGCTGAAAGCACAATAGTTGCTGATTTCCTGCAAGGAATAATCCGTATATTTCAAAAGTTTCTCACTGGAAATAATTTTTTCTTCTATAATATATTGTTTCAGCGTCATACCCGCCTCCCGATGAAAGCGGTCCGACAAATAATTGGGAGAAACCCCCATATGATCTGCCACATCCCGCACCAAGAGAGGCTCGTGAATATGGCAGAATACATAATCCTTGATCCTATCCAGAAAGGGATTGTCTCCAAATTGATTCTGCAAATGGCTCACCTGCCTGGCATACTCCACCTGGGCCTCCCTGGCGGCATTCTGAACCTTGATGGCATCTGTCAGATGCTCCTCGATGTGATAGATAAAGGTATCCGCCATGGAATATGCAAGTTCCGGATGCATGCCGCCCTTGATCGCACTCCTGGCGGACAGAGTAATCACGCAAATCGCCAGATTCTTCTGCTGCCTCACCATATCCGATGCCAAAGTGCCCGCCTGCCCGCTGTACACCTCCTCAAAGCACTCCCGAAGCCCCGGCACGTCTCCCCGGCAGATGCAGTCCTGCTCCCTTAATTCCTGGCTGTAAGGATTGTGCCTGGCTCCCTCCTCCTGCCGACGGAAAATATCCTTCGTCAGCTGCTCCTTTATCGAAACCTTCGACACGATATTGCGCTCCAAGATATCCCGAATCTTTAATTCCTGCCCCGTTATCATTTTCCACAGAATTACGATAACCGCCGTGAGTTCCTCCTGAGGGCAATAGGGATACTGCTTCGCCTCCTCATCCCCGAAATCGTATATCCTGAGTTTTCCCAAACCCAGAAAGCATTCTTCCTCCCGGCACCATAGCAGGGCATAAGTGACTCCGTTTCCCTCCACGCTCAATAAAGGAAATTCTTTGTCACTCCCAAATATCTTCTCCGGCTCAATCAACGCATCCTCCTCCACCGCCTCCAAAGCCCTGACAAGCGTTCCATCTTCCCGGTACAAGGCAATGGGCGCATGGATCAGAGAAATCATCTGCGTCACCATAAATAAATCCAGCATCCAAACTACTCTCCCATATCATCTAAAAAAGGTGCGGAATTTCCCACACAGCAAAAGGCACCACTCCCGTGGTGCCTTCTCTCGCCTATTTTATGCTAATGCCGCAGTAATGATTGCCATAGAATATACCTCCGAGGCATTGCAGCCTCTGGAAAGGTCATTCACAGGCGCATTCAGTCCCAGCAGAATCGGGCCATAAGCCTCAAAGTTACCCATGCGCTGGGCAATCTTGTATCCGATATTTCCCGAATTGATATCCGGGAATATAAAGGTATTGGCATGGCCTGCCACCTTGGAATCCGGGCATTTCGTCCTGGCCACCCTGGGGGATACCGCCGCATCGAACTGCATCTCTCCCTCAATGGGAAGTTCCGGATATTTCTCCTTCGTCTTAAGCGCCGCATTCCTCATCTTGTCCACATCCTCGCCACTGCCGGAGCCGTGGGTAGAATAACTCAGGAATGCCAGCTGGGGATCTACGCCGAAGATGCGGGCGCATTCTGCCGCCTCCCCTGCGATTTCCACCAATTCATCCTCCGTGGGCTTGATATTGATAGCGCAGTCCGCCATGGCAAGCACCTCGTTC
>CATKZA010000342.1 GCA_949841235.1 uncultured Clostridiaceae bacterium | reverse complement strand
ATGTAGGCAAGCAGTGTAATTAAAAATGACGCAAACAGAATCATATCCTGAAACGTAAACATTTCCATCCGCACCACCTCCCCTCGCCATCAGCCATCCAGCGCATCAAAAAAACTTTTCCGATACCCTCTGGAAATAGAAATCCTCTCGTCATTCATCATAGTAACCTCCTTCGCAGAAATGCCGCTGATATACTTCCGATTCACCAGAAAACTCTTATTTGGCCGCAAAAAATCACTCGACAAAGCAGCCAATTCCGCTTCCACTTCATCGATCTTCCCCCGAAACCTTGCCTCTTCCTTCCGGCAGACCACCTCCACAAAAGGGGAGGAAGAGCAGAAAAAGATAATGTCCCTCAAGTCCTTCTTATGGCCAATGCCATTCTCCCGGAATACAAAATACTTATCCTCCCACCCCTCGACCCTCCTGACTGCCTTGCCTACAGCATAGAGCAATTCTTCTTCGGAAAAGGGCTTCGTAATGAAGCGGAACGGCTCAAAATTTAACAACTCTCTTTCATACCCTTTTGCGCCAGTCACAAAAATAATCAAGACATCCGGATAAATCGACTTAATCTTTTCCGTTACTTCCATGCCCAACTCTCCATCCAACTCAATATCCATAAGGATAATATCATACCTATTTTTAACAGCATCCCTATATATTTCCTGCCCGGATGTAAAAGCAACAACTTGGATGCCACGATCAGCCATGCGCCCTTCGATTATCTGCTTAATGCTCTGGCTAATATCCATAACGTCATCGCAAACTGCTATTTTAATCACACCAATCACCTCAGGAAGATTTTATAATGCCATCCCCAGCAATACAACTGGTAAATATTTCCATCTCTCATAACAACATCTTAATTGTAAAAGAAGCAAAGACATGATAAAATAAACCCAGGCATAAACTAGAAATACGAGGTAAGACCAATGGAAGAATTGAAAACCGTATGCGGATATATCCGAGTATCTACCCATATGCAAGAAGAACTGTCTCCAGATGCGCAGCTGCGCCTTCTGAAAGAATATGCGGCAAATAACCACATGATCCTCTCCCGCATATACCAAGATCTGGGGCTGTCCGGCACAAAAGCAGAGAAGCGTCCAGGATTCCAGGAGATGATTGCGGACTGCAAATCGAAAGAACATCCCTATTCTGCCATCCTCGTATGGAAGTTTTCCCGCTTTGCGAGAAACCAAGAAGAGAGCATCGTGTATAAATCCCTCCTAAAAAAAGAAAGCGTGGACGTTGTCAGCGTGTCCGAACCGCTGCCAGACGGCTTTATCGGCGCGCTGGTGGAAAGGATATTTGAATGGATGGATGAATACTACTCCATCCGTCTTTCCGGCGAAGTCAAGAGAGGCATGACCCAGAAAGCCATCAAAGGCGGATACCAGGGCAGAATGCCTTTGGGATATGACAAGAAGCATGCAGAAACCCCCATCATAAACCGGCAAGAAGCATGCATTGTAAAAAGAATATTTCATGACTACATAGAAAGCAATGGGAATCCATCAGACATTGCCATCACCCTCAACAGAGAGGGCATCCGTGGCAAGCAGGGAGCCATATTTGATGCAAAGAAAATCAACTATATGATAACCAATCCTTTCTATATCGGGAAGATCCGCTGGAATTATTGGAACAGAACTACCAAGCGTTACAACGGAGAAGAGGACGTGATTGTCGCCGATGGAAAGCATGAACCAATTATTTCCACGGAAATATGGGATAAGGCACAAGCAATCTATTATAACAACAAGCAAAAATACAAACTGCGGGGAAGGCGCCGGGGAACCGCCGGAACGAAGCACTGGCTCTCCGGGACAATGCGCTGCGGAAGATGCGGCGGCCCCATGACTTATGGCATCAATACCAATTCAAAAACGCCCCTGCCATTCTTCCAATGCTCCAGGCGTTCAAAAGGACGGTGCGACACCAGCTCCTACATCAGCGAGAAAAACGCTGTCGCCTCCGTCACTGCCGCATTAAAGGAAATCCTTGAAAAGGACAATATAGAGTACGAAAAATCACCAATAGAACCCCGTGATTCAGAAGCCATAGAACTGCTCCGATCAGAGATAGACAAAATATCCCAGCAGGAAAAGCGCATAAAAGAAGCCTATATCAACGGCATCGACACCATAGACGAATACAGGGAAAACAAAAAAGCGCTTTCGGACAGAAGGAAGTACCTGGAGCAAAAGCTGCTTCGGGAATCCACGACAGACATTCCCAAAGCAAGCGACTATGAAAACACCATACGCCAATCCATTGCATGCCTCCTCAATCTGATAGAATCTGACTCCAGCGATTATCAGGAAATCAGTGCGGCACTCTCGGAACACGTTTCCAGAATCGAGTACCTGAAAGAAGAAAACCACATGAAAATATATTTGTACTAATGCCCAATTCATGGGCAACAGAAGAATTATAGTCTTTCCGTTTTTCGTCCACCTTACGGCGATTATAACGATACCTTGATCGAAGCCGTAGAGTCCTGCAATTACCACGCCATACAATGGGATGTAGATAGCCTGGATTGGAAGGATTACGGGGTAGATTCTATCATTGACACCGTGCTTAACCACAAGCATCTAGGCAACGGTTCCATCATCCTGTGCCACAACGGCGCCAAGTATACTGCCCAGGCT
>CATKZA010000341.1 GCA_949841235.1 uncultured Clostridiaceae bacterium | reverse complement strand
ACACCACCGCCATCATTCCTTGGCTAAAGGAGAACTACGACTATGAAGTCATCTGCGCATGCATTGACGTGGGACAGGAGAGCGAGCTGGACGGCCTGGAGGAGAGGGCGAAGGCCTGCGGCGCCGCCAAGCTCTATATCGAGGACGTGACAGACGAGTTCTGCGATGACTATGTGGTTCCCTGCGTCCAGGCAAATGCCATTTACGAAAATAAATATCTTCTGGGCACATCCATGGCCCGCCCCCTCATCGCAAAGAGACTGGTAGAGATTGCCCGCATGGAAGGCGCCTCCGCCATCTGCCACGGGGCTACGGGAAAGGGAAATGACCAGGTGCGCTTCGAGCTGGGCATCAAGGCGCTGGCTCCGGACCTGCGCATCATTGCTGCCTGGAGAGATCCCAACTGGAACATGGATTCCAGGGAATCAGAGATCGAGTACTGCCACCAGCACGACATCCATCTTCCCTTCTCTGCGGACAACAGCTATAGCCGGGACCGCAACCTGTGGCATATCAGCCACGAGGGGCTGGAATTGGAGGATCCCGCCAATGCGCCGGACTATGACCACCTGCTGGTTCTGGGCGTCTCTCCCGAGAAGGCGCCGGAGGAGGGCGAGGTTGTCACCATGACCTTCGAGCAGGGCGTGCCCAAGACCGTCAACGGCAAGGAGATGAAGGTTTCCGACATTATCCGCACGCTGAACGAACTGGGCGGAAAGCATGGCGTGGGCATTATTGACATCGTAGAGAACCGGGTGGTAGGCATGAAGTCCCGAGGCGTATACGAGACCCCCGGCGGCACGATTTTAATGGAAGCGCATCAGCAGCTGGAGGAGTTGATTCTGGACCGGGACACATACACCGCCAAGAAGGATATGGGCAATAAGTTTGCGGACATCGTCTATGAGGGAAAATGGTTCACGCCACTCCGGGAAGCCGTACAGGCATTTATCACGTCAACCCAGAAGTATGTCACAGGCGAAGTGAAGTTCAAACTCTACAAAGGCAATATCATCAAACTGGGCACTACCTCGCCCTATTCCATCTACGATGAAGATATCGCATCCTTCACCACGGGAGAACTGTACGACCACGTAGATGCGGCAGGATTCATCAACCTATTTGGACTGTCTTCCAAAGTCCGGGCGATGAAGATGGGTCCCTTTGAAGAGTTGAAAGATCAATAAGGAAAGGAGCTTGAGACATGGCAGAGGAGCACAAGAAAGGCTTTAATGCGGACATGGTATGGGAAGATTTGGAAAACTGCTGCTTGCGTGACACTTCCTGCGCCCAGTGCCAGAGGGAGGAATGCACCATC
Organism: uncultured Clostridiaceae bacterium; assembly: GCA_949841235.1. Lineage (GTDB taxonomy): Bacteria > Bacillota > Clostridia > Lachnospirales > Lachnospiraceae > Butyribacter. The sequence goes on along the minus strand of CATKZA010000341.1, from coordinate 1,356 downwards.
GGCTACGCAAAGGAATGCATCCGCAAGTTCCGAAAAGCTCCCCGGAAGGAAGTGCCGGAGGGCATAGAGCATATTCCCACTGCGGATTTTAAGGCATTTGACGAGATGGATTTGGAGGAGGGCATCGCCCATATCTTGAAAGAATGCAAGGATTGCAAGGAAGACCATACGGAAGATTGCATTATCAATGTCATCCGAAACTGTTACGAGGTGGGACTTCTGGGAGACCCCCATCCATATGAGGGAAGCGCACTGCAATATCTCATGTTTCTGAGTGAAACTTTCCCGGAAAAATCCGAGCAGATTGCCAAGTTTTACCGCAACTGACCCGCAGCCGTTCATGGCATCGTGAACAAGACGAATATAGATAAAATGGAACTGCCAGGGAAGAAATCCCTGGCGTTTTTCTGTACTGCCGCAATCGGCATTCACTCCATCAGATAGCATTTCTGCATCAATCTCTTCACTGCGGGAATATGTATCAAACCAAATGCCAGCATGGCACCGGAAAAATTCAAAATAAAATCGTCCACATCCATAGCGCCCAGACGGAACACCAGCTGCACCACTTCCACCAGGATGATCACGCCCGCCATCACGGGTGCCAGATAACGAAACTTGTACATCCCATGAAAAATGCATGGGAGAAATACCGCCATGGGCATGAACAGAATAAGATTTCCAAATAGATTCTGGAAGATAATATCATAATTCATGCTGTGGTCAATAAAGTTGCGAATATACTCTCCAATAGAGCGGAAGGGTATCAGATTGGCACTAAAGCGCAAATATTCCCACCAGTCCTGTCTCCACCCCGAATTCTCGAAGGCAAATGTCCGATAGCCGCCAAAAAGCAGGCTTGACAGCATCAGAACATACACCAGGAACACGCCACACTCCAGCACCAGAACCACCTTTCGGCGGTACTCCTCCCGAAGCCCCAGCACGAGAAGAACAATTCCTCCCAGAATGGGAAGCCCAATCAATAGAATCTGGTGAAGCACCAGTTCCCAATCCAGCATGCCGCCAAATAACAGCGTGCATGCCAAGAGGAAAAGCCAGAAGCCAATGCCTCCCAGCACAATCAGCAACCCAAGAATAAAGCAAACTTTATTTTTCATCATCTTCATCTCAAATCCCCCTATTTATAGTGAATCACAAAAATTTTTGTTTTTGGCGTTCGCTGCGCCGATTTTTGCCAGGCTGGATATGACCCCGCTAAGCAAAACTGCAATTTCCCTATCCATGATAACTGCGCAGTGCTTTCATTTCTAGCACCAGCTTGGAAAGCGGCAGCCCTACCACATTGTAGTAGTCTCCCGCAATTCCTTTGATGTAAGCGGCAAACCTGCCCTG
>CATKZA010000340.1 GCA_949841235.1 uncultured Clostridiaceae bacterium | reverse complement strand
GCCTGTCTGGCAGTGGTGACCAAAAGAAACCGCTAGAGAAACGTTGCAAATCATGCCCGGCTATGGTAGAATGGTAAATTGGAGCAAGAAAATAAAGAAAGAAGGAAGATTCAGCAATGCGGTAAAGACTACCGAGTGAAACGAAATCTAGGAGGATGACATGAAGAAATTATTTGCGATGGGATTGAGTGTTGTGCTGGCGGCATCGATGCTGGTGGGCTGCGGCGGTTCTGACGATGAGGGCAAGAAGGGGAAGGATGAGGCGAAGGCCAAGGGCGTCAAGGTGATTGACGTGGATCTGACCAGCGAGGAGTATGCCTTTGGCGTGGACAAGGATCAGCCGGAACTCTTGAAATCAATCAATGATTACATTAAGGAAATCAAGGACAATGGAACTTTTGATGAAATCTGCAACAAGTATTTTGGCGACGGGGAGCCGACCCCTGTGACTTCCGCAAAATTGGACAAGGGCAAGGATCAGCTGGTGGTGGCAACCAACGCCGCTTTCGAACCCTTCGAGTATACCAAGGGAGATAATTACTTGGGCATTGACATGGAGATTGCGGCAGGCCTTGCGAAGAAGCTGGGCAAGGAACTGGTGATTCAGAATATGAAGTTCGATGCGGTCTGCCTTTCCGTGGGACAGCATAAGAGCGATATCGCCTTGGCGGGTCTTACCATCAAGGAGGACAGAAAAGAGTACGTGGACTTTTCTGATGCATACTACAATGCGGCACAGCGCCTGATCGTCAAGGCGGACAGCACGGAGTTCGACAAGTGCAAAGAGGCTGCTGACGTGGAAAAGATTTTGAACGAGAAGGACAATAGCGTGAATATCGGCGTGCAGAATGGCACCACCGGCCAGTTCTACTGCGAGGGCGACAAGGATTGGGGATTTGATGGATTCAAGGTGACCACGAAGGCGTATGAGAATGGCTCCTTGGCCGTGCAGGATCTGATTAACAGCAACTTGGATTATGTTATTATCGACTCTGCGCCTGCGGCATGCATCACCGAGTCCATTAATAAAATGCAGTAGAAAAGGTGCAAAAGTTTTGCTAGGCTCGGAAAAACCTCGCCAAGCAAAGCTACGGTTAGCACCAAGATGCTTAAAGAAAAGCATCTAGAAGAACGCAAAACCAGCGTTCTTCACCATGCAAAGTTTGAGCAATTTCCTATGCTGGGGTGGGGTTGTGGCTTTGCTAGGCGTGATATCCCATGCTTGACAAAGCTGCGGTGGATATGAAAAATAAGGGAAGGGGCAGGTCTGGTCCGCAGGGATGGGGACCTGCCTTTTGCATAAGGAATCACATGTCGTTTGCTGGCAGAAGCCTGCCATAAGTCACGACGTGGAAAAGAGGATTGATATGGAGAATTTTGGACAGAAGTGGGATCAGTTCGTGGAGATATTCATCCATCAGAACGGATACCAGAAAGTAGTGGAAGGACTGCAAAATACGGTGATTATCGCAGTGCTGGGCCTGGTGATAGGCGTATTGATTGGAATACTCATTGCGACGGTGCGGGTAGTGCCAAAATACAAGGTGCTTCCCCGGGTGCTGAATGCCATCTGCAGCGTGTATGTGGGTTTTTTCCGAGGTACGCCCATCGTGGTGCAGCTTTTGGTATTTTATTATGTGATGCTGCCCATTCTGGGGCTACATATGACGGGAGTGCAGGTGTCTATCTTTGTCTTTGGGCTGAATAGCGGTGCCTACATCTCTGAGATGATGCGGGGAGGCATTCTTTCCGTGGACGGCGGGCAGATGGAGGCGGGCAGGGCCATGGGCCTGAGTTTTGCCACCACCATGCTTAAGATTGTGATTCCCCAGGCGATCAAGAATATTCTTCCCACTCTGGGAAATGAGTTTATTGCCCTAATCAAGGAGACCTCCGTGGTGAGCTTTGTGGGGGCGGCGGATCTGTATGTGGCGTTTAATTATATCGGGAGCAACAGTTATGAGTTCATGGTTCCTTATCTGGTCATGGCGTTGATTTATATTGTAATCGTCATGGCAATCAGCCTGGGAATTAAGTTGATGGAAAGGAGCTTGAGAAAAAGTGATAGACGTAATTAATTTGGAAAAGCATTTCGGCGATAATGAAGTCTTGCAGGGCATCAACGTATCGGTGGAGAAGGGGGACATTGTGGTAGTCATCGGACCTTCCGGCTCTGGAAAGAGTACCTTCCTCAGATGCCTGAATTGCATGGAGGACCCTACCGGGGGACAGATTATCTTCCGCAATACGGATATTGCGGACCCCAGCGTGGATATCAATGTACACCGCCGGCACATGGGCATGGTGTTCCAGCATTTCAATCTCTTCAATAATAAGACGGTGATAGAAAATATTATGCTGGCGCCGGTGTATGTCCAGTGCCAGGAACTTCGCAGGAAGAAGCGGGAGAATTTCTTCCTGCCCTTGACGAACCTATTTCGAAAGGAGAAGAAGAAGCCCCATGTGATTGACACCAGCAAGAAGCAGATTCGGGAGGAGGCCAGAAAGCAGGCCATGGAACTGCTGGGGCGCATCAGCCTGGAGGATAAGGCGGAAGTCTATCCCTCCACTTTGTCCGGCGGCCAGAAGCAGAGGGTGGCGATTGTTCGCTCCCTGGCTATGAATCCTGACGTGATTCTCTTTGACGAGCCTACCAGCGCCCTGGATCCGGAGATGGTGGGGGAGGTGCTGGAACTGATGAAGTCTCTGGCG
>CATKZA010000339.1 GCA_949841235.1 uncultured Clostridiaceae bacterium | reverse complement strand
GTAATACCGGGAGGGACGAAGGCCATTCCGATCCAGCACCGCCCCCATCACATCTCCGTCGGAGAACAGAATGGATGCCGGGCCGTCCCAAGGCTCCATCATCGTGGCATAATACTGGTAGAAATCACGCTTCTTCTGGCTGATGCTCATATCGTTTTCCCAGGGTTCCGGAATCGTAATCATCACCGCCTGGGGAAGAGGCATGCCGCTCATCACCAAAAATTCCAGCGTATTGTCAAGCCTTGCGGAATCAGAGCCGCCGGGATTCACTACAGGAAGGATTTTGTGCAATTCTCCCGACAGCAGGGGAGATTCCATCGTCTCCTCCCGCCCCAGCATCTTATCCGCATTGCCCACGATGGTGTTTATCTCCCCATTGTGGACGATAAAGCGGTTGGGGTGGGCCCTCTGCCAGCTGGGATTGGTGTTGGTGCTGAAGCGGGAGTGGACGGTGGCGATGGCGGACACATAATCCTGATCCTGCAAATCCGTGAAAAACTGCCGCAGCTGTCCCACCAGGAACATTCCCTTATAAACAATGGTTCTGCTGGAAAAAGATACCACATAGGTATCGTCATTGCTCTGCTCAAATACCCTCCTGGCCACATAGAGCTTTCTGTCAAAGTCCAGACCCCTTTCCACATCCTCCGGCCTCTTTACGAAAGCCTGCATAATGCAGGGCATGCATTCTACCGCCTTATGCCCCAGCACGTCAGGCACCACCGGAACTTCCCGCCATCCCAGAAAGGCAAGCCCCTCCTTCTCGATAATGACCTCAAACATTTTCTTGGCCTGATTCTTCTCCAACTCATCCTGCGGGAAGAAAAACATGCCCACGCCGTAATCTCTCTCCTCTCCCAAGTCAATCCCCAGAGGCTTTACCGCCTTCTTGAAAAACTTGTGGGATATTTGAAGCATAATTCCCACGCCATCGCCGGTCTTTCCCTCCGCATCCTTCCCGGCACGATGCTCCAGTTTTTCCACGATATCCAATGCGCCGGATACCGTGTCGTGGGTTTTATTCCCCTTAATATTGACAATGGCGCCAATTCCGCAGTTATCATGTTCAAACCTGGGGTCATACAATCCTCTTCTTCCCTGATCCACTGCCGCCCTGACATCTGCCAAAGCATCTCCATCCATGATTTTTCTCTCCATGATGCCACATCCTCCTTACCATATAAATAGACCAAACTGAATAAAAACATGCACTTTATTCTTTATAAGATGAACTTTCCCATCAAACGCCCTCACTTTGCCTTTGCGCAAAAAGAAAAAGGAGTTCGGCAAACATGCGTCTGCTGAACTCCTTTGTTCATCAACTGGATATAGTATATCTGATCTATCTTGAAAAAGCAAGAATATTTTGCACTTCTGTAATATTTTTTAATAAAATAAAGCAAAATAAAGAAATGCTTAATTATATTAATCGGACTAAATTTTCATTATCTCAATGTCCCTTTGATTTTCGCACAAATATCAATAGGAACTTCAAGTGCCGAAAAAAGAATCCACTATGATACCATGTCAGTTCTTTGCTTTGGCAGGAATCTAATTCCCCCCAGGTGCGCTCAGATGAATAAAATCCACCAGAAGGAGTTCCACCCCAATCTGGTCTTGGATGTTCCCCTGCTTGAAATCATAATCCGTATCTGCACAGGCAGTAAACATATCCTTCAACTGCTCCTTGGAAAAATGCTTGCACTGGGTCTGGTATTTTCCCACCGAGAAGGGGGGAATGCCCAATTTCTTTGCCAAGTCCTGCCTGGTCAAATTCCCGGAAGCAGATTTCACTTGCAGCAGTATCCGAAAATGCCGACTGAGCAGATATAGGATAGATGCAGGGCTTTCCTTTAATTGCAGAAGGTCGTGATACAATTTCATGGTCTCCTGCTTTTTTCCGCCGGCAACCGCATCCAGCATCTTGAAAATCTGTCCCGTCACCTGGACGCTGCATACGGCATCAATATCTGCCCTCGTGACCTCTTCCCTGCCATAGGCGTAGGCAATGAGCTTCTCCAATTCATTCCAGATATTCAACAGGGAATTGTCCACCTGCTCCAGCAGATAGTCTGCGGTGCTCTCCCGAATCTTCTTCCCAGCCTTCTGCAATTCCACGGCCACGAACTGCTTGGTATCCCCGGGGCTCATGGCACTCATCTCCACAGAAAGCCCATTCTTCTGAACATATTTATAGAGCTTATTCCTCTTGTCCACTTCCTTCTCCACGAAAAGGAAAATCGTCGTTTCGGGAAATCCCGAAATCATGTCGCTCAGTTGATTCGCCTTTTTAAACAGACGGGTATCCTCCATCAGAATCAGACGATATTCCCCAAAAAAGGGAAGGGTCTGCGCCATCTCCCGCACCTCTGAAAGGTCAATGCCATCCCCCTGATAGGAGGTATAATTCATCTCATCCTGTCCATCCAGCACGGCCATTTTCAACTGATCCCGATATAGGCGCACCAGATAGTCCTCCTCCCCGTACAGCAGATATGCGGAATGGAAGGAATGATTCCTGATATCCTCTTTCAACCGCTTCATTCTACCTCTCCCTCCGTCTCATAACTTTTCCCCATCGCCCGCTACACCGTCGATTTTCTTCCTTGTATCTGAATCAATGATCCTGCGTGAATCTTAATTTTCGTTGTACTAGTACAGCGTACTGACATGTTCTTAATCAAAGTTCCTGATGGCTTCCATAAACGCCACT
>CATKZA010000338.1 GCA_949841235.1 uncultured Clostridiaceae bacterium | reverse complement strand
TAGCATGAATACTTTGGCAGTGCAGTTCGCCAATGGACTGATGGGATTTTTGACCGTGCTGTACAATCTCTTTATAGGCATCATCGTAGCCATTTATCTGCTGGGCAGCAAGAAAACCTTTTCCGCCCAGGCGAAGAAGATGCTGTATGCATTGTGCAAGAAAGAATACGCTGATGTGATTATTCATTATGTAAAGATTACGGATCATATGTTCAGCGGGTTCATTGTGGGAAAGATTGTGGATTCCGCCATTCTTGGAGTGATCTGCTTCTGCGTGATGCAGCTGTTCGCTCTGCCCTATGCCATGCTGATTAGCGTGATTGTGGGAGTGACCAACATCATTCCCGTGTTTGGGCCCTATATCGGGCTGATTCCCGGCGTGTTTCTGATTCTTTTGGTGAATCCCATGCAGGCACTGTATTTTATCATTATTATCGCCATCTTGCAGCAGATTGACGGAAATATTATCGGGCCGGCGATTCTGGGAGAGTCCACGGGGCTTTCCGCATTCTGGGTGCTATTCTCCATCCTGCTGTTTGGCGGCATCTGGGGTATTGTGGGGATGATTATCGGCGTGCCGCTTTTTGCAGTGATTTACCGCATTGTGGCAGATTTCATCAACTGGAAGCTGGGGAGGAAGAATTTGTCCACGGTGACAGATTGCTATCGGAATCTGAAGGAGATTCAGGTGTCGGGAGAGACGGTGGACTATATTGCATACACTGCCGCTGATTTTGAGAAAAAGAAGAAGTCTGCTGACCCCACCTTGTGGGACAAATGCCTTGCTGCATGGAAGGAATCAAAAGAAAAAAAGAGAAAAGAGGGGGAAAAACTTGACGATAGGGATGAAGATGGGGTAAAATAAATGAATTAGGGTGTTGTTTTGAATGGTAGCATGAGGGGGCTTTATGCGGGATAAGGCAGACATGATCGATTGGTCAGGCAGTGTTATCATGCTGTAGAAATGGGGATTAATATGATAAGAAGTATGACGGGCTTCGGCCATGGGGAGAAAGAGACGGAGCAGTATAAGATTACGGTAGAAATCAAATCCGTCAATCACCGCTACTGCGATTTGAGCGTCAAGTTCCCGAAGAAGTTCAATGCATTCGAGAGCCGGATCAGGAACGTGATGAAGGAATATGTGGCCAGGGGAAAGACGGATTTATTCATTGTATTTGATCATTATAGCAGTACCAGGTGCAGAGTGGAGTATCATCAGGAGATAGCGGAGGCATATGTGGCGGCCATTAATCGGGCTGAAAGGGATTTCGGGCTGGAGAGGGGGCTGACCGGCTCTGGCCTGATAAGGTTCCCGGAGGTCATAACCCTGTCGGAGGAAGAGCAGGATGTGGAGGAAATCTTTCCGGATGTGGAGGAAGCCCTGCGTCAGGCGGGAGAGCGCTTCGTGGAGTCCAGAGAGGCGGAGGGCGCAAACCTGCGGGAGGATATCTTGAAAAAACTGGATTACATCCAGCATCTGATTTCTTATGTGGAGGAGCGTTCCCCGGAGATGTTGAGGGAATACCGGGACAAACTTCGCAGGAAGGTGGAGGAAGCCTTGGGTGACCATCACTTGGATGAGGGCGTTCTTTCCACGGAACTGGTGGTTTATGCAGACAAGGTCTGCGTAGACGAGGAAACGGTGCGGCTCCGCAGCCATATAGATAATATGCGGGGCACCATGGAGATGGAAGGCACCATTGGAAGAAAATTGGATTTCATTGTTCAGGAGATGAACAGGGAGGCCAATACGATTCTCTCAAAGGCGAACGACCAGGCGCTTTCCGAGCATGCCATAGATTTGAAAACGGAGATTGAGAAGATTCGGGAGCAGATTCAGAATATCGAGTAGGAGGAGCTGGTTCATGCTTGTGAATATTGGATATGGGAATGTGGTAAATATGGATAAGGTACTGAGCATTATTCGTGCCGATGCGGCACCTATCAAGCGCATGATTCAGGTGGCAAAGGACGAGAATATGGCGGTGGATGCCACATGCGGCAGAAAGACGAAGTGCGTCCTGGTTATGGATGGGGGGTGCTTGGTGCTGTCAGCCATGCAGCCGGAGACGATACAGAACCGCGTGATGGAAACCACATTGGCAGAGAGGAGCGGAAAAGATGAATAAAAGAGGGATTCTGGCAATTATTTCTGGATTTTCCGGGGCGGGAAAGGGTACGATCGTGGGAGAACTGGTGAAGAAATACGGCTATGCCCTCTCCATTTCTGCCACTACCAGAAGTCCCAGGGAGGGAGAAGTGGAAGGTGTCAACTATTTCTTTAAGTCCAGGGAGACTTTTGAGGAGATGATTGACCGGGGGGAGTTTATCGAGTATGCCCAGTATGTGGGCAATTACTATGGGACTCCCGCCGATAAGGTTCAGGAAAAGCTGGACCTGGGGATAGACGTTCTGCTGGAGATTGAGGTCCAGGGGGCCAAAAAGGTGATGGATGCCCGTAAGGATGTAATCTCTATCTTCCTTCTCCCGCCCAGCCGGGAGGAGCTGGAACGCCGTCTGGTGGGCCGGGGAACCGAGGACGCTGAAACCATCCGCAGGCGGCTGGAGGCGTCGGGGTATGAAATGGGTATGGCCGGACTGTATCAGCATCAGGTGGTCAACCACACCGTGGAGCAGGCGGCAGAGGAGATTGAAAAAATTCTTCATGCTGGTTGCGGTCAAATGGATTAATATGTTTGTATGGAGGGTC
>CATKZA010000337.1 GCA_949841235.1 uncultured Clostridiaceae bacterium | reverse complement strand
AGCGAAGCTGAACACCCGGCAGCTGATGGAAAAGCTGCGTCCTTTCTGGGAGCGGGAGGAGAACTATGCCGCCCTGTACCAGTCAGGCAAAATTAAGATTGCTCTATTTACCCGGTCCGGAGAGCAGAAATTAAACTATGAATTGGATGTAAATATAGCAGTCTTAGACAAACTTTTGCACAAGCGAATCGAACTGGGCATCGCCAATTTCTTTGAATGCCTGAAAACCACCTTCCGGGGAAAACTTGGAAAAGACATTCACTGCGTTCACATTTTCCTGGCGGGCAATGGCAGTCGCTCCCAGATACTGACGGAACTATTCGAGACCTATATGATTACCTATGCGGACGAACTGCACCGCCAAGTTGACAATACGATTGGAAAAGACTTCTTCCGCCTCCACCCCGCTCTGGGAATGCAGGAGAAGAAACGGCCTGCAAAGACTGCCGCTCCCACCCCTGCCCCGGCCAATGGAAAAGCCCTGTCTGGCATCGAAGCACTAAAGCAATCTTCCAGCATAGGCGCCTCATCCATTGAAAGCCTATCCCAGAGTGTGAGCGGCATCAGCGATATTGCCCACAGCGTCTCCGATTCCTCAGACGGCGCTTTCTCCGGTGCCGCGGGGGATATCAACGCCATCACCAGACCCACCGGAAAGACCGGCGTGGCCTTCGGACTGCTGGAGGGAAGACCCGGGGGACGCATCAAAGTCATTATGCCCTTGAGCCAAGATATCAATAACGACACTTCCGATATTCGCTTCCGCTTCTATATCGGATACAAGAAAAAGAACACCTTCCAGATGATATCGGATACCACGCTGCCCTACAACAAATGGACGTATCTGTGCGATGCCTCCACGGAGGATTTCGCCATCTACTATACGCCCCGGTCAGAGGCAGCCAGCGGAAAGATGAGCATCTTCGATGCCTATAAGAAAAACTGCCGCCTCCACTCCTCCTACGAGGATGCAGGCATCTACTATCGAGCCGTGGCGCCAGATGCCATCGAGTATACCGTGATTACCAATGAGAATTTTGACTCAGCAGAACTGCTGGAAAATCTGGTGCGGGTGGAATTGAATTATTAGATGCCCGCGGCAAAACTTTTATCCCCTCATCCTAAAATCCTTAGGATGGGGGGATTTTTCACTGTATAGGAAATTACTCATGGTACCTTTTTCTACTGGGACCTGGTACCAGAGATGCCGTGCCTACTCTGTTTCCGTGGCAAATTTAAACTCCACATACTCAGGATTGATATAGCTCTTGGTGTATTCCACCACATTGTAATCCCGATCCGCTCCCTGATACTCTATTTTAAATATGACGGTTCCCTTCTTCACATTCAGCAAATCTGCAATTTTATCATTGGCTTCGCAGATAATCAGATTTTCTATAAATTCCACCGGCATATGTCCATTGGATTCCATATAGTCATACAGAGAAACATTTGCAAAGTCATAATTTTCTATATCCTGAAAATATTTTTTAGGGACATATGTATATTCCACGGCTATCGGCACATCATCGCCAATGCGAACCCGATGCATCCCCCAAGCCACTTCCCCAGCCTCCAGGGCCAGCTTATAGTTGATATATTTGCTGTCGCAAATCTCCCCCGTCCCCAGCACCTTATTGAATATCTTGATGCCATTTTCCCGGAATATAGCACTAATGCCCGTATTGCCTGTCTCATTGGCATAGTCCAAGTCTATCTTCTTATTGTCCCTCTTAGCCACGAAAGTCCCTGCCCCCTGCTTGCGGTACAAATATTTCTGTTCCACCAGCTTATTCACCGCCCGCTTTACCGTCATGCGGTTTACACCATAAGCCTCTGCCATCTTCCTCTCGCTGGGGATGGCTTCCCCGGGCAGGTACTGCCTTTCTTCTATTTTCTTGATAATGATATCCTGTAATTGAATATACAGCGGCATTCTATAATCCATGATTAAACACCTCGTTTACTTTATTTTCTATCATCTCGTTTCTCTGCTCGTACTGTAGCCATTCCTTGTTCATAATCGCATGAAGATATTGAAGAACGTTGTCATTTTCGTCATATGTAATTCCACTTTTTTTAACCAGCGCGGTCAGCTTGTCCACCTTGAGCATCTTCGATTCAAATTCATTCGCATAGACAATTTCAATGATCTGGTCGTCCCTCTTTGGAATCTTTCCATACTCCTTGGATAATATCTCAAACAAGGATCTTCCTTCCAAATCATATTTCATCAGCTTGGGTGCCATCTCCTCAGGGATATAGGCATATTCTATCGCCACCGGAATCACCTTCTCCCCCCACACCGCTTTCCGCACTCTGGTGATTTTATTCACCGGCGTTCCTATAGGCATTTTCATCTTTCTGGACAGTGCCTTGTCAGCTTCAAGAAATTCAAAAGCCACCATTTTGCTTTCCAAGCCAATTCCAATTTCAGACATCTTGTCGCTAAATGATTTGATTTCCTGGAGGTTGACCGTTATTCTAGAATGCCCCAAATACCTGCCGCTGCGCTCCTTGATGCCAATGATTCCTTCCTCTTCCAGAATATCGCACGCCGCCCGGATCGTGGCACGCTGAACGCCGAAGAAATCTGACAATTCTCTCTCCGAAGGTAGTTTGTCTCCTTCTTTCACTTGATTTTTAATAAAATAATATTTCATTTCATTTGCGATAAACTCATCTTTATTCAATAATTTCATATTTCAACCCCCCCCCTTCTATCTC
>CATKZA010000336.1 GCA_949841235.1 uncultured Clostridiaceae bacterium | reverse complement strand
CATCCCGGTACTGGGAAAATTCCGGGTAATACTCCCGCAATTCCTCCTTCTCCAGGTTAGGGAGGCGCAGGGAAGTAAATCCCGGCGTATCCATCACGTAGGTATCCTCCCCCAGATAAAAGAGCTCGGAATGCCTGGTGGTATGCCTCCCCCGCTTGATCTTCGCACTGATTTCCCCCGTGGGAAGATCCGCTCCCGGAAAGATGGCATTCATCATGGAGGACTTGCCCACGCCGGAAGGCCCGGCCAGCACGCTGGTCTTGCCAAGAAGGCAACGGCGGAATGCCTCCACTCCCGCCCCGGTCATGATGCTGGTAAAGAACACCCGGCAGCCGCTTTTTTCGTAATTGCCGCCCAGTTCCTCCAGAAAGGCATCTTCTCCCTCATCTATCTTGCTAAAGCAGATGCAGGTAGGCACCTGCTGGGTCTCCATCGTCAAGAGGAATCGATCCAGAAGATTCAGGTTCGGTCTGGGATAGGAAGCGGCAAAAATCACCACCGCCTGATCCACATTGGCAACTGCGGGACGCAGAAGCTGGTTCTCCCTGGAAAGTATCTCATGGATATTTCCCAGCCGCTACTCCTCCGAGAGCACTTACACCTCCACGTCATCTCCCACCAGTGGCTTTACCTTCTGGTTGCGGAAAATCCCCTTCGCCTTGCATTCCAGCACTCCCAGACTTCCGGTATGGACATAATAGAATCCGCCCACGCCTCGGACAATCTTCCCCCGCATTACTGTGCGACCTTCTTGAACTCAATATTCCATGAGCCGTCTACCAGATCGTCGCCCTTGCACATGGTAATGGTTCCATTGTTCTCGCTCCATCCGGTCACCTCAAAACTCCTTGGGAAATCGCTATAACTAAGCTTCCCCTTAAATACCGTGCGGGACTTTCCATCCTGATTCAGAATCAGCTTGATCGTATCGGAATCTCCCTCGTATTCAAAAGGATTGGCGCTAATCGTCACAGTTCCCTCATAGGTATAGTGAGGCGTGGCTGCGGGCGTAGCCGTGGCCTTGTTCTTCGGCCCCATGCTCACAGTATAGTAAACCGTCGTCCCCAGTTCCACCTTCTTGCCCGCTTTCACGGACTGCCTGATGATCCTGCCCTCGGGCACGGTATCAGAATAGGCGCGGCTGGGCTTTCCTGCTGACAGGTTCGCATCCGCCAATTTCTCCAGTGCCACTTCCTCCGTCTTATTCCTGAGATCCGGCATGACAGTAGTCTCGCTCTTGGGTCCCCTGCTCACGATCAGCCTGACAGAACTTCCAGCCTTCACGGTACTGCCCGATACCGGATTGGTGCCGCAAACCTTCCCCTCTGAGATGGTCTTGCTGTACTCCCTGCCATTGCTCTCAGAAACCGTCAGGCCCATCCCCTCCAGTTTCCTGACAGCGTCTTCCACTGTCATGTCTGCAACGCTGGGGATTACCACGCCCTCCTCTTCCTTACTATAATACACGGTCACGGAAGTACCCTCTTCCACTTCCTTCCCAGCCTTAGGATCCTGCTCCACCACCGTATTAGGCTTCTCGTCCGACTCCCGAGGCTCCAAGGTATATTCCAGCTTGCTGTCCTCTAGCATCTCCTCTGCCTCTTCCAAGGTGTGTCCAACCAGTTCCGGCACCTCCACCAGATTCACGTCAGCGGAAGGCGATGGCGACGCAGATGCCTCCACCTTCTTCTTCTCCTCCTTTTTGGAAGAGCCGGGGGACATGACCTTCACCACCAGAAGAACCAGTACCACCACGATAATCACGGCAACCACGCCGCTGCATATCTTCAAAATCCGCTCCAGCTTAGGATCCATGGCATCCTCGTCCAGAATCTCCTTCTCTTCCATGCCGCGCTCCTCAGCCGCCACTTTTCTGGGCGTATCCTTCACCGCCCGCACCATATCGTCAGAAAGCCTGATGGTAGGCGAATCTGTCATCACCTCGCCCAGCACCACGTAATCCCCGTCCGGCTCGGACACTGCCCGGCGCAAATCCATAATCAGCGCGGCAGCATTCTCATAACGCATATCCGGCTTCTTCTGCATGCATTTCTGGACGATGCGGGACAGACTGCGGGGAATGGTATCATCCAAATCAGAGATCTTGGGGGCCTCCTCGTGGACATGGGCAAATGCCACGGATACCGTACTCTCCCCCTGAAATGGCACCGTGCCGCAGAGCATCTCGAATATGGTCACGCCCAGGGAATAGATATCGCTTTTCTCGTCGCTGTACCCTCCCCTGGCCTGTTCCGGGCTGATGTAATGCACGGATCCCATGGCGTTGGAAGTGATCGTATTGGAAGTGGCGGCCTTGGCAATGCCAAAGTCCGTCACCTTCACCTTCCCCTCCTTGGAGATAATAATATTCTGGGGCTTGATGTCCCGATGGATAATATTATTCTTGTGAGCCTCCTCGATTCCCTGGGCAATCTGGATGCCGATGCCGATGGCCTCGTTGATCTCCAGCCTGCCCTTCTTCTCGATAAACTTTTTCAGGGTGATGCCCTCCACCAGTTCCATCACGATATAGTGGAGATTGTCGTCATCCTCCACATCATAGACATTGACAATATTGGGGTGGGAAAGCCCTGCCACGGACTGGGCCTCTCCCCGGAACTTTGACACGAACTTCGCATCATTGCTGTACTCCTGCTTTAGCACTTTGATGGCAACATTGCGATTCAGCCGCAAATCCCTGGCATTGTACACATCCGCCATGCCGCCGC
>CATKZA010000335.1 GCA_949841235.1 uncultured Clostridiaceae bacterium | reverse complement strand
ATGCTGGAGCATGGCATGTACTCGGTGCTTTCCCCGGAAGGATTTGCCAGCATCCTCTGGCGGGATTCCTCCAGAGTGGCGGAGGCGGCAGACTTGATGAAGATGACTTCCGGGCATTTGCTGGAGAACCATGTAGTTGACCGGGTGTTTAAAGAGCCGGAGGAGGGACTGGAGCATAATCTTTCCTTCACCACGGATTTATTGCGGGAGGCTTTGCGGGAGACGATTCCCGAATTGATGCATATGGATCAGGAGGAGTTGTTGCAGAAGCGTTATGAGCGTTTTCGGAAATTTGGGGAATTTGCAGAATAATTCTGGCAGATTTTATATCAATTGCTGTTGGATAAGCAGCATGGATTCATGGAACAGGACGGGCGAGAAGTGACGGCTTCTTGCCCGTTCCCTTTTTTATTAAAAATATAACTTTTCTGTCACAGGGGCTAAGAAATATCGTCTAATTAACTATACGGAGAAATTGAGACGCATTTTTCCGTATCGTGGCAAGGTATGCAATGCTGTGTCTGTGCGCTGCTTGACGCAATGTTGCCCTGTGCATCGCCATAGAAAATAAACCAATAGAAAGCAGCGCAGAAATGGAGATGATTATGAATCAGTTTACCGATGAAGAATTATTTGAAATGATCCAAAAGGCTACGTCCGGGGATAAGAAAGCCCTGGAGACTGTCCTTGTCAGCGTGCAGGATTTGATATTTAACCTCTCGCTGCGCATGCTGGGCACTTTTCAGGATGCCCAGGATGCAACGCAGGATATTTTGCTAAAGATTATCACGCATCTGTCCTCCTTTGAGGGGAAAAGTTCCTTTTCCACTTGGACTTTCCGCATTGCATCGAATTATCTGAAAGATTATAAAAAACATATGTTTGCGAAATTTCCCCTTACATTTGATTTTTATGGGGATGATATTAAAAATGCAAAGATTGAGGATGTGCCGGATTTGACACAGGATGTGGAGCAGTCCATTCTGGCGGAGGAACTGAAACTTTCTTGCACCAATGTGATGCTCCAGTGCCTGGATGCCGAGAGCCGCTGCATCTTCATATTAGGCACGATGTTTAAGCCGGACAGCAGAATCGCCGGAGAAATATTGGGCATGACGCCGGAAGCATACCGTCAGCGCCTTTCAAGAGTTCGGAGGAAGGTGGCAGATTTCCTGAAAGAATATTGTGGCGAATATGGAAAGGGAGCATGCCGCTGCGCAGAACGGGTGAATTATGCCATCCAGAATCACAGGATTCATCCGGCACGGCTGGATTTTACCAATGCGGTGCTAAAAGATATGGAGACGGTGAAGGAGACCATGGAAGAAATAGATACTCTTTCTCAGCAGTTTTCTTTTTGCAAGATGTATCAGTCCCCTGAAAGCCTGAAAAAGTTTATAGAAGAATTTTTGAATGGCCCGTCTTTTTCCGTGATTGAGAATGGGTAATCATTGAGCAAAGGGCAAACTTTAAGGCGGGGCGGGAAGCCATCATTTGAGATTATGACTTCCCGCCCCGCCAATCATATCAATTTATTCCTGCGAAGGCAAAGTGAGCACCCGAGTGCGGTCACTCTTAGATCTTTCGGATGCCGTCGGAAGATATGGTGATCTTTCCCTGTTTCATCAGGCTTCCGATGGCTCGCTTGAAGGCATTCTTGCTCATGTGGAAGCGGTTCTTGATGGATTCCGGGTCGCTCTTATCGTGGAAGGGGAGGAATCCCTGGGCATCTTCCAGGCATTCGTAGATAAACTGCGCATCATCATTCATCTGCTCTGGAATCTTTTTCTTGACGCTTAGGGTGAGCCGTCCGTCTTCCAGTACTTGTGCCACTCTGGCATATACTGGCTGATTGATGCGGTATTTCTCAAACACATCTTTTTTCGGTATGAGGGCAGAGTATTTGTCGTCCACTGCCACGAACACGCCGAAGTTTTCGCTGATTTCATAGACCCTGCCATATACTTCCTGATTCTTTTCATACTCTGAGTCATTTGCCAGTGCTTCATATACCCGCATGGAGGCGCAGAGGCGTTCCGATTTGTCCAGATAGAGGGTTACCAGAACCGCATCCCCCTCCTGCACAGGATACAGTTGCTCCTTGTAGGGCAGGAACAGATCCTTTGACAGTCCCCAATCCAGGAAGGCGCCGATATTTGTCACCTGGTTCACCTTGAGCCTGGCCACGCCTCCCAGAGTGATATCCGGCTCCAAGGTGGTGGCAATGGGGCGGTCTTCTGAATCCTTGTAGACAAAGACTTCCAGCACATCTTTCAATTTGGTTCCTTTGGGCACTTGCCTTCGGGGAAGGAGGATCTTGTCTCTCTCGTCGCCCGTGGGCGTATTCAAGAATACGCCGAAATCTACTTCCTTTACTACGATGAGTTCCTGTATTTTTCCTAATTCAATTTTTTGCTTCATATGTTTTCTCCATTTCTAATGAATAAGCAATATAGTGTTACCAATCACAGCCGTCCATCTTATCATGCGATAGACCCGCTGTGCGGTTTTGTAGTTACTATTCACAGCCGTTCCTCTCATCATGCGATAGACCCGCTGCCTGACGGCATCGGTCGCCGCTATGCGGCTTTGTCTATCTTATGATGGGATGAACAGCCTCCACAGCATCTTTCTAGAAAAGAACCAGAATCTTATGTGCAAGCACAACGATTCTAGTCTCTTTCTAGAAATAGCCGTGAATAGTAACGTTTTGTAAACAGTATACTGTTTTTTGGACAAAAA